>NZ_SSDQ01000176.1:0-15289 GCF_004794315.1 Microbacterium sp. PF5
CGCGGCTGCCCTCCGCGATGTACGCCGTGACCGCGCCGACCTTCTCGTCGGCGAGGTGACGCGTGAGCTTGCGCAGCGAGTCGCGCGCGAAGATCACGTCGGCGTCCATGATGAGCACGGCCTCGGTCCAGTCGTCCGCGAGCACCACGTCGAGCCCGTGGTTGAGCGTGTGCGCCTTGCCCTGGCCGCCCTGCTCGCGCCGCAGATGCACGACCCGTCCGGGGTATGCCGCGGCCTTCTGCGCCACGATCTCGGGGGTGTCGTCGGTGGAGGCGTCGTCGACCACGAACACGCGCAGCCGCTCCGCCGGGTACTCCAGCTGCAGCAGCCTCTCGATCGCGGGGCCGATCACCATGCCCTCGTTCCACGCCGGGATCACCACCGCGACGTTCGGGTGGTATGGGGCGGCCTTCGGGTAGTGGTTCCGGAACGCGTGCAGCGGGAGCGCCAGGAACTGCAGGCCCGTGTTGATGACGGGCAGCGTGCCCACGAGCACGCACAGCAGCAGGACGACCACGATCACGGTCTCGTACCAGGCGAGGTCGGGCATCAGCCGGTCACCTCCACGCCGTCGAGCAGCGGAAGGATGCGGGAGTAGCGGCCGACGTCGGTGGCCACGTGGCTGTCGGTCGACGCCACGACCTCGGCGCCCGCGTCACGCAGGGCGGCCAGTGCGTCGGGCCCGGGGCACGCCCACTTCTCGTTCACCTCGACGAGCGTGCCGGTGGCCGCGGCGGCGCGTGCCCACTCGCGCAGCCGTTCGGCGCCCAGCTGCTCCTCGGACAGGCCGATCTTGGGCAGGATCGAGAAGCAGTGCGCGAGCTGATTGCCGGGGTGGCGGTGCATGGTCGCCACGACGGCCCCCACGAACTGGTCGAGCACGTCGTCGGCCGCCCAGCCCGCGGCGATGCGTTCGCGGACCGCGGTGGGGCCGAGCGGCCCGTCCTCGCCCGGGAACTGGTGGTCGGCGATCAGGATGCGGTCGATGCCGGCGGGGAGCGCGGGGATGTCGAGCGCTCCGGACGCGTCGAGGATCTTGGCCTCCACGCCCGTCAGCACCGTGAGCCCGTCCGGCATTCGCAGGGCGCGGACGGCGGCGAGGTACTCCGGCACCCAGGTCGTGCTCTGGCGCACGTGATCCACCAGGCGCACGGTGTCGAGCCCCGCGGCGACCGCGGCCGCCACGTTCTCCTCGAGTGTGGAGACCGCGTCGTCGGAGAAGGTGGAGTGCACGTGATGGTCCCCCCGGAGCACCGCGTGACTCATACGTCCTCCTGATGACCGGCGTGCTCCGAGACGAGCACGTCGTCGACCTCGACGATCACGTCTTCCAGGAACCGCACCGACGCGACCTCGCGGAACGGCACCTGCACGGGCAGCTCGCGGCCCAGGAACAGGTCGGCGACCAGCGACGGGATGTCCACGCCGGCGGCGATCGTCAGCGGGAGCGCGCCGGGGAAGCGCGGGTTGACCTCGAGCAGCACGGCACGGCCGTCGCGGTCGCGGCGCAGCTGCACGTTGGCGACGCCCACCAGGCCGATCGCCCGGGCGATCGCGGACGCGGTCTCCTCCAGCTCGGGGTCGCGCAGGGTGCGTCCGGCGATCGCGACGCCCGAGTCGACCCTCGCCCTGGTGCGCGGCACCGCGGCGACCACTGCACCGGAGGCGTCGGAGATCACGTCGACCGAGTACTCCTCGCCGGGCAGGAAGTCCTGCACGATGAGGCCCTCGTCGGTCGGCAGGGCGTCGAGCGCGGCGCGGTCGGGCACGAGGCGGATGCCCCGGCTGCCCGCTCCCTGGCGCGGCTTGGCGAACACCGGGAACTCCCAGTCGACCGCGGCGGCGTCGGGACCGGCGAGCACGGTGCGCGGGGTGCGTCCGGTCGGGGCGCAGCGCTCCGCGAGGGCGAGCTTGTCGAGGGCCGTGTGCAGCGTGTCCGACGAGGGCGCGGCCAGCACCGCAGGAGCCAGCTCGTCCCGGCGGTCCGCGAGCGCGATGAGCTCCACGTCGACGGTGGAGATCACGAGGTCGAGGTCGTCCTCGGCCACGAGTCGTGCGATCGCGGGCACGAAGTCGTCGTCGCGTCCGGGCGGCACCAGGCGACGCTGCTCCGGCGGCACCAGGTAGATCCCGCTCGCCCAGCCGTCCATGTCGGCGGCGAACACCGTCAGGTCGGAGCGACGGAGCAGGGAGCGGATCACCGCCACCCCGGCCGGTCCGCCCGCCCCGGTCACCAGCACGCGCTGCGTCATTCAGCTCTCCCGTCGTGTGAGTTCGTGTGCGCCGACGAACTCCGCCGTCTCGCGCACCACTTCCAGCGGCTCCACCGCGTCGCCCCCGCCGAATCGCGACCAGTACCGCGCGGTCGCGGTGACGAACTCGGGGGCGAGGTAGTCACGGCTCGCGGCGGCCTGCGACTGGAAGCACTCCAGCAGGCGCAGCTTCTCGTCGAGGAAGCGGTCGATGCGCACGAAGCGCGTCGGCCGGTAGTCGATCGTCGAGGAGGGGCTCTGGTAGCACGCGACGGTGCCGACACGACGGGTCGCGACGATCGTGGCCTCGCTCACGGCGCGATGGTCCTGGTGCCGATCGTGCGGGGAGTGCGTGTAGACGATGGTCGGCTGGATCTCGCGCACGACCTCTTCGATCAGCCGCACGGTGGAGCCGCCGCCGGAGATCTCCGTGTCGACGAGGTCTTTCAGGAACAGGCGGGCGCCGATCCGCTCGGCCGCGGCGAGCGACTCGTTCTGGCGGCTGTCGGCGTCTCCGCCCCTGGCTCCGCGGGACAGGGTGAGGATCGTGATCGCGTCGCCGGCGGCGGCGTGGGCCGCGAGGATGCCGCCGACCCCGATCTCGACGTCGTCGGGGTGGGCGCCGATCGCGAGCACCACCTCGGTCGTCCTCGCCTCCTCGCGTCGCCGTCGGCCCTCCTCCACCAGGCGGGTCACGGCTTCCACGAGCCGGGCGTTGTCGAGCGGCTTGGTGAGGAACTCGTCGGCCTGCGCGCGCAGGGCGGACACGGCGTATTCGACCGAGACGTGCGCGGTCATCACGATCACCGGCACGGTGGGGATCGTGCGGCGCAGCTCGGCGAGCAGCTCGAGGCCGCTGAGACCCGGCATCTCGATGTCGGTGACGACCACGTCGGGGCGCACCTCGGCGACGCGGTCGATCGCGGAGCGCCCGTCTTCCGCGAGGTCGACGATGCAGCCGGCACGGCGCTCCAGCACGGTCTTCACCAGCAGGGCGACATCGTGGTCGTCGTCGACGACGAGAATGCGGGGGGCGTCCTCAGACATGTACGGCTCTCCTTGGGGAGCTTCCCTGCCGGTGGGGGCCGGCGTCGCGATCCCGGTGCCTTCATCACCGGATCCGCGGGGAAAGTCGAGCGGGGTACGTCGATTCTGGCACAGGCGGGCAGACCCGGCCGCGCAGCGGCGTCAGGTCGCCGCCCGCGCCGCCCGCTTCTCCTGCTGGTACACCCGGATGGCCTCGTATCGCTCGGCCGAGCGGGCCTGGCGCTTGGCCGCCTCCGCCTCCCGGTTCTTGGGCGGCGCGGTCGTCACGAGGTCGTCCAGCAGCCGTCGCGTGGCCGCAGCGATCTCCTCGACGGCGCGATCGAACACGTCCCTGTTGACGCGCGAGGGCGCCGTCGCCCCGGAGATCTTGCGGACGAACTGGAGCGCCGCGTCGTGGCACTCCTCATCGGTCGCCGCGGGGGCCAGGTTGTTCAGGGGCACGATGTTCCGGCACATACCCGCACGCTACGCCCCGCCCCTCCCCCGCGGAAGCACAGACGAGCACCCGCCACAACCACAGGTACTCGGCACGCTCACCGGAACGGCGGATTTCGCCGAGGTTATCGTGGCTCATGTCGTACCGAACAACACCTTGTACATCTACCCCTGACCCGGAGTGAGCATGTCAACGACCAGCTTCGACGTTTCCCGTGAACTGGCTCGCCTCCTCGAAGAAGGTGCCATCACGATGAAGGCGCTCGAGGCGATGACGGGTATCGATCACGTGAGGCTACGGAAGCTCCTCGTCGTAGCACCGGCGGCCGTCGGAATGGACTCGTCACCGGCTGTGCTCACCGGGCACGAAGCGGCTCGTCTCTCCGCGCTCGTGGCCCAACTCACGGAGGCCAGCGGGATCGGCGACGATGATCGGCTCCGCGCGACCCTCGAATCCCTCACCGGAGCACTGCACCTCACCCCGGGGAACATCGCGCGATTGACCGGTCTCTCCACGGACGTCGTCCAGACCGTGCTCGCCGGTGACCGCCCGCTGTCGAGTGACGAGAAGTATGTCGTCGCCATCCGGTGCTCGTACCTCGTGAACGCGGCGAACCTCGCACGACCGCGCTGATGCGAGGGGATGGCACGCCGACGGCGCCGTCGCTACGCTCTGGGCTACGCACGCTCAACCGAGGAGAGATCATGACGAACCCCCCGCCCCCCGAGGCGTCGCAGCCCGACACCCCTCCCCCCGCCTGGAACAGCACCCCCGCGAACGACCCGGCCGCCGCGTACCCGCCGCCGCCCGGTCCCGCGGCTCCCGGCGCCTACGGCCAGACCGCGCCGGCCTCGCCTCCCGGACGCGTGCTGTCGATCGTCGGACTCGTGCTGGCGTTCCTGCTGCCGCCGATCGGCCTCATCCTCAGCATCATCGCCGCGGTGCAGCTGGGGAAGGCGCACGCGCCGAAGGGCCTCGCGATCGCCGGCATCATCGTCGGCGCGGTGCTGACCATCCTGGAGATCATCGGCATCATCCTGCTGGTGACCGTGTTCGCGGGCATCTTCGGGATGTGCGCCGAGCTCGGCCCCGGCGTGTGGGAGGTCGGCGGCGTCACCTACCGCTGCGGCTGAACCCGCAACACACACACACGAGGGGCCGGATGCTGCGCGCATCCGGCCCCTCGTCGTCGCCCCGGTGCGGGGCGCTGTTCACTTCTTGTAGTTGGGCGCCTCGACCACGATCTGCACGTCGTGCGGGTGCGACTCCTTGAGCCCGGCCGAGGTGATGCGCACGAACTTGCCGCGGGCCTTGAGCTCCTCGATCGTGCGGGCGCCGACGTAGAACATCGACTGCCGCAGCCCGCCGACGAGCTGGTAGGCGACGGCGGAGAGCGGGCCGCGGTACGGCACCTGCCCCTCGATGCCCTCGGGGATCAGCTTGTCGTCGCTGGGCACGTCGGCCTGGAAGTAGCGGTCCTTGGAGTAGGAGGTCTGCTTGCCGCGGGTCTGCATCGCCCCGAGCGAGCCCATGCCGCGGTACTGCTTGAACTGCTTGCCCGACTGGAACACGATCTCGCCCGGCGACTCGTCGGTTCCGGCGAGCAGCGAACCGAGCATGACCGCGTCGGCGCCCGCGACGAGGGCCTTCGCGATGTCGCCCGAGTACTGCAGGCCACCGTCGGCGATCACGGGGATGCCGGCCGGACGGGCGGCGAGCGACGCCTCGTACACGGCGGTCACCTGCGGCACTCCGACGCCCGCGACCACGCGCGTGGTGCAGATGGAGCCGGGGCCGACGCCGACCTTGACCGCGTCGACGCCCGCGTCGACCAGCGCCTGTGCGCCCTCACGCGTCGCGACGTTGCCGCCGATCACGTCGATGTGGGCGAAGGACTCGTCGGCCTTGAGGCGCTTGACCAGGTCGATCACGCCCTGCGACTGGCCGTTGGCCGTGTCGACCACGAGCACGTCGACGCCCGCGTCACGCAGCGCCTCGGCCCGCTCCCACGCGTCGCCGAAGAAGCCGATCGCCGCACCGACGCGCAGGCGGCCCTGGTCGTCCTTGGTCGCGAGCGGGTACTTCTCGCTCTTGTCGAAGTCCTTGATGGTGATGAGCCCGGCGAGCTTGCCGTCCTCGTCGATCAGCGGCAGCTTCTCCACGCGGTGCTTCGCGAACAGGGCGATGACCTCGCCCGCCGCGACGCCCACCGGTGCGGTGACGAGGTTCTCGCTCGTCATGACGTCTTTCACGAACGTGGTCTGACGCTCGAAACCCGAGACGAACCGCATGTCGCGGTTCGTGATGATGCCCACCAGGCGGCCCTCGGCGTCGACCACGGGAAGGCCCGAGATGCGGTACTTGGCGCACAGCGCGTCGACCTCCTCCACCGTCGCGTCGGCGGTCGTGGTGATGGGGTCGGTGATCATGCCCGACTCGCTGCGCTTGACGCGGTCGACGTGAGCGGCCTGGTCGGCGATCGACAGGTTGCGGTGCAGGATGCCGATGCCGCCCTCGCGCGCCATCGCGATGGCCATGCGCGACTCGGTGACGGTGTCCATGGCGCTGGACAGCAGGGGCGTCGCGACGGAGATGCGACGCGTGATCCGCGACGACGTGTCAGCCTCACTGGGGATGACGTCGGTATGCCCCGGCAGGAGCAGAACGTCATCGTAGGTCAGTCCGACGAAGCCGAAGGGATCGTGCTGGTCCATGGAATCTCCTCCTGCGCGCGTGGCGCGGGTCCGGGTGCGAGTGGGTGGTCGACATCGGCCGGGGCGGGGCTGTGCCCGTATGCAGATTCTAAGCGAGACACGCCCGAGAACATTCCCAGTCCCCCGTCGTTACCGGACCGTTGGCCCGAGAGGTAGGTGATTCGCGGATCGCCCATTACGCTCAAGTGCGTCGTCCATCCCCGCGGTTCGACCCGAGTCCGCGGAGACAGCACTCACAGTGGAGGTTGCGTGGGACCCACAGCACTCGCCGGACCGCGGAAGCGCCCCTGGGCTTTCGTCTTCTTGGGAATCCTCATGGCGCTCGCGGCCTCACTGCTGCTCCCTCCCTCAGCGGCCTCCGCCGACACCACCGACGACGGGCAAGAGGTCACCGACTTCTACTTCGCGGGTGTGGTCACCAACGCCGATGAGCCCGTCGAGGGCGTGGTCATGTCGATCGAGGGCAACGGCTTCGAGGCCGAGACCGAGACCGACGCCGAGGGCAAGTGGCGCCTGTACGTGCCGGAGAAGGAGACGTACACCCTGACGGTGGACGAGTCCACGCTCCCCGACGGTGTGATCGTCGACGCCTCGCAGCTGCCGGAGGGCATCCAGCCGGTGTCGGGCACGACGGCCTCGTTCGAACTGGAGTTCGGGCTCACCGGCACCAAGATCGTCAACCTCTTCCTCGGCGCGGGCGAGCGGGTCACGGTGTCGTTCCTCGATCAGCTGCTGTCGCGCATCGTGGGCGGCCTGAACTTCGGGCTCCTGCTCGGCCTGGCGTCGATGGGCGCCGCTCTCATCTACGGCACCACACGGCTGTCGAACTTCGCGCACGGCGAGATGGTGACCTGGGGTGCCGTGATCACCCTCGTGTTCACGACCTTCTGGCAGCTGCCGCTGTGGGCGGGCATCATCGCGGCGGTGATCGGCGGCGCGGCCCTGGGCTGGGCGCTCGACGCCGGCATCTGGAAGCCGCTGCGCCGCAAGGGCCTCGGGGTGGTGCAGCTCATGATCGTGAGCATCGGCCTCTCGCTCGCGCTGCGGTACACGCTGCAGTACATCATCGGCGGCAACACCTACCAGCTCCCCGGCGCGAGCCCCGAGCCGATCCGCCTCGGGCCGATCTCGCTGTCGTACATCGACATGATCGGCATGGCCACCAGCATCATCGTCATCCTCGGCGTCGCGTTCTTCCTCACCCGCACCCGGACGGGCAAGGCGACGAGGGCGATCTCGGACAACCCGCAGCTCGCGGCCGCCTCCGGCATCGACGTCGACAAGGTCATCCGCATCGTGTGGATCCTCGCCGGCACGCTCGCCGCCATCTCGGGCATCCTCTGGGCCTACTTCCGCCCGGGAGTGAAGTGGGACATGGGCATGCAGATGCTGCTGCTGATGTTCTGCGCCATCACCCTCGGCGGCCTGGGTTCGGCGATCGGCGCCCTGATCGGCTCGATCATCGTCGGGCTCGCGGTGGAGGTGTCCACGCTGCTGGGCGTCCCCTCCGACCTCAAGTACGCCAGCGCCCTGGTCGCGCTGATCATCATCCTGCTCGTGCGACCGCAGGGCATCCTCGGACGCAAGGAAAGGTTGGGCTGACACATGGACTTCGGAAGCATCTTCGGCAACACCGCCTCCTATCTGTTCAGCCCGACGACGATCGCGTACGCGCTCGCGGCGACCGGCCTCGCGGTGCACTTCGGCTACACCGGACTGCTCAACTTCGGCATGGCCGCGTTCATGGCGATCGGCGGCTACGGCTACGCGATCTCGATCCTCACGTTCGGCTTCCCCTGGTGGGCGGGCGTGCTGGTCGGCGTGCTGGGTGGGGCCCTGTTCGCCCTGCTGCTCGGCATCCCCACGCTGCGGCTGCGCGCCGACTACCTCGCCATCGCGACCATCGCGGCCGCGGAGGTCGTGAGGCTCATGTTCGTGACGGAGCTGTTCAAGGACTGGACCAACTCCGCGGGCGGCCTCTCCGGCTACCACCAGAGCTTCCGCGACGCGAACCCCTTCCCCACCGGCACGTACGGCTTCGGTCCCTGGACCTACAACGCGACCGACCTGTGGGTGCGCGTGGTCGGCCTGATCGCCCTGGCCCTCGCGGTGCTGGTGGTGTGGGCGCTCATGCGCAGCCCGTGGGGTCGCGTGCTCAAGGGCATCCGCGAGGACGAGGACGCGGTGCGCTCGCTCGGCAAGAACGTCTTCGCGTACAAGATGCAGGCGCTCGTGGTCGGCGGCATCATCGGCGCGCTCGGCGGCATCGTGTTCATCCTGCCGTCGGCCGTGATCCCCGGCAGCTACTCCACGTCGCTGACGTTCTTCCTGTGGACGATCCTGCTGCTCGGCGGCGCCGCGACGGTGCTCGGGCCCACGCTGGGCGCCGTGCTGTTCTGGATCGTGTTCGCGTTCCTCGGCGCGCTGCTGCCCGCCATGGCGAACGCCGGTTACCTGCCCATGTCGGGCGCGCAGGCCGATGTCGTGCGGTACATCCTCATCGGCATCGTGCTGATGCTGATCGTGATCTTCCGCCCGCAGGGCATCCTCGGAAACAAGAGGGAGATGACCTTTGTCAAGTGAGAACGACGCGGCGGTCACGCCCGCGAAGAGCACCCCGCGCGCCAAGACGACCGGCCTCACCGCCGGCCCCGCGGTGCCCG
Source organism: Microbacterium sp. PF5 (assembly GCF_004794315.1). NCBI lineage: Bacteria > Bacillati > Actinomycetota > Actinomycetes > Micrococcales > Microbacteriaceae > Microbacterium > Microbacterium sp. PF5. The sequence continues at coordinate 9,113 of NZ_SSDQ01000176.1, forward strand.
GCGTCAAGAAGGTCGACCCGATCCTCGTCGTGGACGCCGTGCAGCGGCGCTTCGGCGGCCTCACGGCCGTCGACGTCGACCACCTGGAGATCCCGCGCGGCGCCATCACGGCCCTGATCGGCCCGAACGGCGCCGGCAAGACGACGCTGTTCAACCTGCTGTGCGGCTTCGACAAGCCCAACAGCGGCACCTGGTCGTTCGACGGCACCAACCTCTCCGGCATCCCCTCCTTCAAGGTCGCCCGCATGGGGCAGGTGCGCACGTTCCAGCTCACCAAGTCGCTGTCGCTGCTGACCGTGCTGGAGAACATGAAGCTCGGCGCGAAGGACCAGCGCGGCGAGGGCTTCTGGGCCGGGCTCTTCCCCTTCCTCTGGCGCAAGCAGGACCAGGAGATCGAACAGCGCGCCCACGAGCTGCTGACGCGGTTCAAGCTCGACGCCAAGGAGCAGGACTTCGCGGCGTCGCTCTCCGGAGGCCAGCGCAAGCTGCTGGAGATGGCGCGCGCACTGATGAGCAACCCGACACTGGTGATGCTCGACGAGCCCATGGCCGGCGTGAACCCGGCGCTGACGCAGTCGCTGCTCGACCACATCCTCGACCTCAAGGACCTGGGCATGACGGTGCTGTTCGTGGAGCACGACATGCACATGGTGCGTCACATCGCCGACTGGGTGGTCGTGATGGCCGAGGGACGCGTCGTGGCCGAGGGGCCGCCGGACACCGTGATGGAGGACCCCGCGGTCGTCGACGCCTACCTGGGCGCGCATCAGGACGTGGACCTGGGTGCCGTGACCGGACGTCTGCCCGTGATCTCGGACGCCGACGCGGAGCGCATCCGCGAGCAGATCGAGACCGAGGTCGAAGCCGAGGTGGAGGCCGAAGAGGCCGAGGAGGAGAAGCCATGACCGACGCGCCCGTCGAGCGGAACGAGATCAAGAACGACGACGTGGTCGTCGAGCTCACCAACGTGCACGCCGGGTACCTCCCCGGGGTGAACATCCTCAACGGCGCGAACCTCGTGGCCCACAAGGGCGAGCTGATCGGCATCATCGGCCCCAACGGCGCCGGCAAGTCGACGCTGCTGAAGGCCATCTTCGGCATGGTGAACGTGCGCGACGGCGACATCACGGTCAAGGGCGAGAGCATCGTCGGCCTCAAGGCGGACAAGCTCGTGGCGCGCGGTGTCGCGTTCGTCCCGCAGACGAACAACGTGTTCCCGTCGCTCACGATCCAGGAGAACCTCGAGATGGGGCTCTACCAGAACCCGAAGATCTTCGCGGAGCGGCTGGAGTTCGTCTCCAGCATCTTCGGCGAACTCGGCAAGCGCCTCAAGCAGCGTGCCGGGTCGCTGTCCGGCGGTGAGCGCCAGATGGTGGCCATGTCGCGCGCGCTCATGATGGACCCGTCGGTGCTGCTGCTCGACGAGCCGTCGGCCGGCCTCTCCCCCGTGCGGCAGGACGACGCGTTCATCCGCGTCTCCGACATCAACAAGGCGGGCGTGACCACGATCATGGTCGAGCAGAACGCGCGCCGCTGCCTGCAGATCTGCGACCGCGGCTACGTGCTCGATCAGGGCCGCGACGCCTACGAGGGCACCGGCCGCGAGCTGCTGAACGACCCGAAGGTCATCGGCCTCTACCTGGGAACGCTCGGCACCGACGCCGCCTGACACGCGCCGCGAAGGGCCCGGCATCAGCGGATGCCGGGCCCTTCTGCGTGCGGAACGCGTCGCGCCGTGCCCGCCGTGGGACACGACGAAGGCCCCGAGCCGGAGCCTGGGGCCTTCGCTATGCGGCTTACTTGATCCGCGTGGTGGTGTTGTCTGCGCCGAACTCGTAGACGCCGATCGCGGCGCCCTTCGGGTCGTTGTTCTCGTCGAACGTGATCTCACCGGAGAGGCCGTCGTAGTCCGGCGTGCCTCCGTCGTTGATGATCGCGGCGCACTCGGCGAAGTCCTTGCACTTCTCGCCGTCGCCCTCGCCACCCGAGACGGTGATCATCTGCTCGGCGATGTCGGCACCCTCGACCGAGCCGGCCTTCAGGGCCGCCAGGGCGATCAGGATCACGGCGTCGTAGGCCTCGGCCGAGTAGGTCACGGCGTCGATCGGGTCGTTGCCGTCGGCCGTCCAGACCTCGTTGAGCTGGTCGAGGAAGTCCTGCGGCAGCTCGGCGCCGGCGCGCGTGCCCTTCGAACCCTCGAGGCTCACCGGGATGTCGGAGCCCCAGTCCTTCAGGTTTCCGTCGACCAGGTAGAGCGAGCCGGTGTCGATGCCCGCGTTGGCGAGCAGCGGCGCGATGGTCGCGAACTGGTCGTACGAGACCACGGCGACCGCGTCGGGCTTGGCGGCCGCGATCTCCGACACCTGGGCGTTGAACTGGCCGTCACCCTGGTTGTACGACGCGTCGGCGACGACCTCGCCGCCGGTGCCCTCGAACGTGGCCTTGATGGCCTCGAACAGGCCGGTGCCGTACGGGTCGTTCTGGTAGATGATGCCCAGCGTCTTGTGGCCATCCTCGGCGATCTGGTTGCCCAGCACCTCGCCCTGCAGGTTGTCGCTCGGCGCCGTGCGGAAGTACAGCGGGTTGATGCCCGTGAAGTCGGGCGACGTGTTCGACGGCGAGACGGTGAGGATGCCCGCACCGGCGTTGCTGTCGAGGATCAGCTTGGTGACGCTCGACGACGCGGCACCGATCATCGCGGTGATGCCCGCGTTCTGCAGGTTGGTGATCGACGTCTCGTAGGCCTTGTTGTCGAGGTCGCCCTCGTCGGCGGTGGTCAGGTCGATCGTGACACCGGCGTCGGCCTCGTTGATCTGCTGCACGGCGAGCTGCACGCCGGCTTCCATGGGAGCGCCGAGGAAGGCGAGCGATCCGGTGGCGGGCAGCAGCGAGCCGAGCTTGAGCGTCAGGTCGGCGGCCGGCTTGTCGCCGCCACCCTCCGACGGCTCGGCGTTCGGCGTGCTGCTGCAGCCGGCGATGACGATGGCGGATGCGCTGACCAGCGCGATCCCGGCGAAGACCTTCGCGGTGCGCGAGCCCTTCAGTGCGTTCATGGATGCTCCCTTGCGTGACTGAACGTGGATTGTGACCACAGGCGGGTGCTCTAACACTAGGGCGTGAGGTCAGCGCGCAGGGGGTGCAAGTATCTCGGTGCGTTAACGATCCGACACCCGGTGTCGCCGCGGTCGAGCCCGGGGATCAGAGCAGGGCGGCGCGCGCGATCCGGCGTCCCCGCCGCCCGGCCAGCAGCAGGTCGGCGACGAACACCGCGATCGCGATCCACACGAGCACGAACCCGATCCATCGCTCCGGCGGCATCGGCTCGTGCAGCACCACCACGCCGATCAGGAACTGCATGATCGGCGTGAGGAACTGGATCATGCCGATCACGGCCAGGTTCACGCGGCGCGTCCCCGCCGCGAACAACAGCAGCGGCACCGCCGTCGCGACGCCCGCGAAACCCAGCAGCAGCGCGTGCACCACACCGTTCGCGCCCATCGTGAGGCCGGAGGTCTGCGCCACCACCACCAGCTGCACCACCGCGATCGGCAGCAGCCAGAACGACTCCAGCGTGAGCCCGCTCACCGCGTCGACCGCCGGACCGATCTTCTTCTTGATGAGCCCGTACACACCGAACGAGGCGGTGAGCGACAGTGCGATCCACGGGAAGGAGCGGTACGCCACGATGATCACGACCACCGCGATCGCGGCGATGCCCACCGCGACCCACTGCAACCGGCGGATGCGCTCCTTGAGCACGAACACGCCGAGCAGCACGGTCGTGATCGGGTTGATGAAGTAGCCCAGCGCCGTCTCGACCACGTTGCCGCTGAGCGTGCCCAGCAGGAACACCTGCCAGTTGATGTAGATGAGCAGACCGGCCAGTGCCGTCCACCCGAGCAGCCGGGGCGTGCGGAGGATCACGCGAATGGCCGCCCACCCGCGCGTGACCGTGAGCAGCAGCAGGCAGAACACGAAGGACAGCACCACGCGCCACGCGACGACCTCCCACGGGCCCGTCGGCGCCAGGAGCAGGAAGTACAGCGGCAGGACCCCCCACAAGACGTAGGCGGACGCGGCGTAGACGACGCCCGCGGTCGGGGTGGCGCGGGCGGTCTCGGGGGTCACCGCACAACCCTATGCCCGCGGCGCGACCCCACCGCGCCGGTCACCGGGCCGCTCGGGAAGATCGGCGGGAAGTGACCGACGATTGGCGGAAACGCAGAAGAGGTCCGGATGCCGTGGCATCCGGACCTCTTCGGATCCGTGGCCCCGCGCGCGGCGGGGACGGGATTCAGCTGATCAGCGGACGACGACCGCGAGGACGTCGCGAGCCGACAGGACGAGGAACTCGTCGGCGCCGAACTTCACCTCGGTGCCGCCGTACTTGCTGTAGAGCACGCGGTCGCCGACGGCGACGTCGAGCGGAACGCGGTTGCCGTTGTCGTCGATGCGGCCGGGGCCGACCGCCACGACCTCGCCCTCCTGGGGCTTCTCCTTGGCGGTGTCGGGGATGACCAGGCCACTCGCGGTGGTCTGCTCGGCCTCGACCTGCTTGATGACGATGCGGTCCTCGAGCGGCTTGATGGAAACCGACACGGTCTACCTCTTCTTTCTTGACGCTGACACGAAAGACTCGTTCGCACTCTCAACCCGAGAGTGCTAATGCCAGTGTAGGCGGTCGGCTGGCACTCATGCAATGCGAGTGCCAGCCCGGGAACGTCCGCCCCCGCGCGCCTAGGCTGAAGGCGTGGAGATGTCCGAGCTGCGTGCCCTGCTGACCCCCGCCGGCCTCGAACTGCTCGACGGCACCGGCGAGGTGGGCTCGACCGCAGAGGCCGCCGCCGCGGTCTCGCGTCTGCGCGCGGCCGGGCACTCCCCCGACCTCGTCTCCGCCGTGGTCGGCCAGGCGCACCTGCGGGCGAAGGCCGCCGCGAAGTTCGGCCCTTTCGCGGCCCGCATGCTGTTCACCAGGGCCGGCCTCGAACAGGCCACGCGCCTGGGTGTCGCGGCCCGGCACGCGCAGCGCCTGCGCAGCGCGGGGATGACGGCCGTGGCCGACCTCGGCTGCGGCATCGGCGGTGATGCGCTCGCGTTCGCGGGCGCCGGACTCGACGTGCTGGCGGTCGACGCCGACGAGGTCACCGCCGCGATCGCCGCCTACAACCTCGCGCCCTTCGGCGACAGCGTCACCGTGCGGCACGACACCGCGGAGGACGCACTCGGGGAGCCACGACCCGGCCGCGCCGTATGGATGGACCCCGCCCGCCGCACCTCTGGGCACAGCGAGACCCGCCGCGTCGCCGCGGACGACTACTCCCTCTCGCTCGACTGGGCCTTCGGGGTCGCCGCGCGGCAGCCCACAGGGATCAAGCTCGGCCCCGCGCACGACCGCGACGCCCTGCCCGACGACGCCGAGACGCAGTGGATCAGCGCCGACGGGAGCGTGGTCGAGCTCGTGGTGTGGACGCGCGAGCTCGCGCGAGACGGTGTGCGCCGCTCGGCGCTGCTCATCCGCGGCGACCGGTCCCACGAGCTCACCGCCGCGGCGGATGCGGAGGACGCCCCGGTGCGCGACCTCGGCGCGTTCCTCCACGAGCCGGACGGCGCCGTGATCCGCGCCCGCCTGATCGGGGATGTCGCGCGCAGCCTCGACGCGGGCATGCTCGACCCCCGCATCGCCTACCTCACGTCGGACACCGCCCTGACGAGCCCGTTCGTGCAGAGCTTCCGCGTGCGGGACGTGCTGCCGATGAACACCAAGGGCATCAACGCGGCGTTGAAGGCGAACGGCATCGGGCGGCTGGAGATCAAGAAGCGCGGGGTGGACGTGGATCCCGCGGCGTTCCGGCGCATGCTCACGCTGAAGGGCGACGCCGAGGCGACCCTGATCCTCGTGCGGATCGGCGACCGGCGCCGCGCGATCCTCGCCGACCGGGTGTCCGCGGCCGACTGATCGCTCAGCCGTCCGGGTCGCGATCGGGGATCTCCACCCGGATCGGATCGCCGGGCGGACCCGTCGTCACCAGATACGAGTCTCCGGACGGCGCCTCGGAGAACACCGCCCCGGTCGTGACCGACAGGTACGGGGCCTGCCAGCGCGTGAACTCCACCTGGACCACCGAGACCGCGATCACGTCTCCCGACTCCTGATCGACGTCGACCACCTGCACCCCC
>NZ_SSDQ01000004.1:0-365 GCF_004794315.1 Microbacterium sp. PF5
CCCGCCGTCCCGCGCACGCGCGCCGAGCTGCGCGCCGCGCGGGAGGCGGCGGAGCGTGCGGCCGCCGAGTCGGTCTCCCTGGTCGAGGGGGAGGGCCCCGCCCCCGCCCCCGAGGCCCCTTCCGCCGAGCCGGATGCGCCCGCGTCGCCTGCGTCGACGGAGCCGTCTTCGGTGGTGCCCGCGACTTCCCCCGCCGTGCCTGAGGCGCCCGCCGCTCCTTCCGTCGAGCCGGATGCGCCCGCCGCGGTCCCGTCGACGGGATCCTCCGCGTCCGCCTCCGCGATCCCGTCCGCCGGATCGTCTGTGCCCGCGGTGCCGCTCGCCCCCGAACCCGTGTCCGCCGCCGCACTCACCTCACAAGAAAC
>NZ_SSDQ01000005.1:0-362 GCF_004794315.1 Microbacterium sp. PF5
AACCTTCATTCCAGTACACGGAAAATTAATGTTACTTTTATCAATTGGTTTGATAATTAATGCACTCATAGGATTAACTTTTACTAACTTAAGTCTAGATGTCGTTTTTGTTATAGATGGCCTAATAAAAGTTTTATTTGGTATTATCTATATTAAGGTAAGTCCTACAAATTTTTAAAAATTAATCCTCTGTTTCATAATAAACATCAGGGGTGAGTAGTTAGCTTTTGCTAGCTGCTCTTTTATTTGCAACCTCGTTAGGCTTTTTTTACTTTCCGCTTCCAAAAAACTCGTCTACCCACTTTTCAACTTTTACAACTTCTTGCCTTAATTGTTCTGCCAACTCCGCAATTTCAGCTTGA
>NZ_SSDQ01000006.1:0-843 GCF_004794315.1 Microbacterium sp. PF5
CGTGGTCGTGGACGCAGAGATCGCGCTCATCGCACTCCCCTTCCGAGGCGGTGGCTGATGCGGTTGGCGCTGAGCACCACCGCGACCACGACGAGGCCGGGGAGGGCGGTGAGCCACCAGGCCGTCGCGATGTAGTTGCGCCCCTCGGCGATCAGCAGGCCCCACTCGGGCGTGGGCGGCGGAGCGCCGTAGCCGAGGAACCCGAGCGTGGAGATGGCGAGGATCGCGGTGCCGAACTGGAGCGCGGCGAGCGCGACGATCGGGGTGAGCGAGTTGGGCAGCACGTGGCGGCGCAGCACGGCGACGAACGTCCCGCCACTGCCGAACGCCGCCTCGACGTACTCGGTGCGCCGCACCCGCGCGACCTCGGCGCGCATCAGGCGCGCGAACGCCGCGACGCTGCCGAGTCCCACCGCGATGGCCGCGTTGACGGTGCCGAACCCGAGCAGGATGATGACCGACAGCGACAGCAGCAGGCCGGGGATCGCCAGGAGCACGTCGACGATGCGCATCAGCACGTCGTCCACGATCCCGCCGACCGATCCGGCGATCGCACCGAGCACCGTGCCCAGGGCGAGGCCGACCGTCACCGCGATCAGCGCGCCGGAGAGCGAGTGCACCGCGCCGTGCACGACCCGGCCGAACAGGTCGCGGCCGAGCGTGTCCGTGCCGAACCAGTGCGCGGCGCTCGGGGGCAGCAGCTTGTCGGCCGGCACGCCCGTGAGCGGGTCGCCCGGCGCGAACACCCCGGGGATCAGCGCCCAGAGCACCGCGAGCGCCACCGCGGCGACGGCCAGGTAGAGCCCCCACGGGCGGCGACGCAGGCCGCGACGGCGCCCGTGG
>NZ_SSDQ01000007.1:0-3776 GCF_004794315.1 Microbacterium sp. PF5
CCGCGGTCCCCGGCGCGACGGTCGCGGCGACCGTGCGCTCCCCCAGGCTCGCGCGCAGCAGGGCGGTGGGGGCGTCGGCGACGACGGTGCCCCGGTGCATCACGACGGTGCGGCGGGCGAACTGCTCCGCCTCCTCCAGGTAGTGCGTGGCGAACACGATCGTGCGCCCGGCGTCCGCATCGGCACGCATCACGTCCCAGAAATGCCGGCGCGCGGTGACGTCCATCCCCGCGGTCGGCTCGTCCAGCACGAGGATGTCCGGGTCGGACACCATCGCGAGGGCGAACTTCACGCGTTGCTGCTCTCCCCCCGAGCACTTCGCGACCCGGCGGCGCGCGAGGCGCGTGAGGTCGGCCCTGGCCATCACGTCGCCCACCCGCGCGAGCGCCTCTCCGCCGTGCAGCGAGGCGATGAGGCGCACGGTCTCGCCGACGGTGAGGTCGCCCAGCAGCCCGCCGGTCTGCAGCACCGCGCCGATCGCTCCGCTCGCGGTCGCCCGCTCCGGGGTCATGCCGAGGACCTGCACCGTCCCGCTGCTCGGGGCCGTGAGGCCGAGCAGCATGTCGAGCGTCGTGGTCTTGCCCGCGCCGTTGGGCCCGAGCAGTGCGACGACCTGTCCTCGGCGGATCGACAGGTCAACGCCGTCGACGGCCTGCACGCGGCGGTCGCCCGAGCCGTAGTGTCGGCGCACGTCGCGCAGCTCCAGCACGATCGGGGCGTCCGCGGGAGCGGCCGCAGGTTCGGTGTCGGGTCCGGGTGCCGGGCGAGGGGCGACCCGCATCGCCATCGCGCCCGCAGAGGTGTCGTTCATGCCTCCAGCCTCGCGTCCGCCCGGCCGCGGCGCCGGAGCCCGGTGTCATCTCCTCGACATGACACGTGTCATGCGGCGGACCTCAGCGCGCGGGGAGGAAGGCACCCTCCAGGAAGCCCTCGAGCTCCGCCACCCCGTCGAGCGGGAAGATCGCGGCCACGTACTGGTCGGGGCGCACCACGACCACGACGCCGTCGCGGGACAACTCGCGCGCCTCGAAGATGTCCGTCGCGCACCACTTGCTGGGACCGGCGGCGTACACCTTCTCCCAGTCGGTGAGCCCGAGGGGACCCGTCTTCGGCTGGAACAGCGCGGGGGCCGAGGTCACCTCGACCTCCTCGAACGGCTGCGGGTACACGGCCTTCACGTCGAACACCGCGTCCTCGTCGCCGTCGGCCGGGGTGAACCGCGCGAACACGGGTGCCGCGGCCTCGGCCCAGGCCGTGAGCGCCTCGCCGGTCCGGTCGCCGAACGCGTAGACGCGCCACCGGCCGTCGGCCTTCGCGTGGTGTCCGAGGTGCACGACGTTGCCGTCCCCGACCCGCACGACCTCGGCGGACTTGAAGCGCTTGCCCAGCGGATACCCGACCGCGAGCTCCTGGTGCGCATCGGTGCCCGTGATCATGGAGCCCGTGTACTGCGTCATGAACCCGGAGGGGAACTCGGCCGTCGCGAGGTAGTACGTGGCCAGGTCGTTCGGGTCGGAGATCTCCTCGGGCTTGCGCGCCATGAGGCTCGACCACTCGCGGTCGAAGTCGATCAGCTGCTGCGCGACGGGCCGCCGCTCGGCGCCGTACGTGGCGAGCAGGGACTCGGGCGCGCGGCCGGTGAGCACGGAGCCGAGCTTCCAGCCGAGGTTGAAGCCGTCCTGCATCGAGACGTTCATGCCCTGGCCGGCCTTGGCGCTGTGCGTGTGGCAGGCGTCGCCGGTGAGGAACACGTGCGGCGTCCGCGACTCGCCCTCGTCCACGTCGTCGAAGCCGTCGGTCACGCGGTGCCCGACCTCGTAGACGCTGTGCCAGGCGACCTCGCGCACGTCGAGCGTGTAGGGGTGCAGGATCTCGTTCGCCCTGCGGATGATCTCCTCGATGGGCGTCTGGCGCACGCGGTGGTCGTCGTCGGCGGCGACCTCTCCCAGATCGATGTACATCCGGCTGAGGTAGCCGCCCTCGCGCGGGATGTGGAGGATGTTGCCCGCGGCCGAGTTGATGGCGCACTTGGTGCGCCAGTCCGGGAAGTCGGTGTTGACCAGCACGTCCATGACGCCCCAGGCGTGGGCGGCGCTGGCGCCGACGTGCGTGCGGCCGATCGCCTGGCGCACACCGCTGCGGGCGCCGTCGCAGCCGGCGACGTACTTCGCGCGGATCGTGCGCTCCTCGCCGGCGCGGTCACCCGCGACGTAGCGGATCCCGACCTCGACGGGGTACTCGCCCTCGTCGTGCACGGTGAGCCCCGTGAACTCCACGCCGTAGTCGGGCGTGATGCGGCCCGGCCCGTTCGCCGCGGCCTCGGCGAAGTAGTCGAGCACGCGCGCCTGGTTGACGATCAGGTGCGGGAACTCGCAGATGTCGTAGGCGTAGTCGGCGGTGCGGGAGGTGCGCACGATGCGATCGCGGTGCTCGGGGTCGGGACCCCAGAAGTTCATCCAGCCGATGTTGTAGGCCTCGGCGATGATGCGCTCGGCGAACCCGAACGCCTGGAAGGTCTCGACGCTGCGCGGCTGGATGCCGTCGGCCTGGCCGAGCACGAGTCGCCCCTCGCGCTTCTCGATGAGGCGCGTGGAGACGTCGGGGTACTGCGACATCTGTGCCGCGAGGAGCATGCCGGCGGGGCCGGACCCGACGATGAGCACGTCGATCTCGTCGGGGAGGTCGGCGGGGCGGTCGGTGCCGATCCCCGCGGCGTCCTGCACGCGGGGGTCTCCGGACACGTAGCCGTGGTGGTGGAACTGCATCGTCGTCGATTCCTTCCGGACGTCGCTGTCGGGTGTCGCTGTCGGGTGCTGGGGTCTTGCGTCCGAGACGAGCGTGTTCTATATTCGAACACACCGTTCTACTATTGAACACAGCCTAAACCGGCGCCGCGCGCGCCGCAAGGAGCCGCATGTCCGAGAGCCCGACCGCCGCGCCCGCCTCGCAGACGCTCAGCCGCGGGATCCGCATCCTGGAGGTACTGTCCGACGCACGCCATGCGCTCACGATCGACGAGATCGCCGCGCGGCTCGACGTGCACCGCTCGATCGCCTACCGCCTCCTGCGCACCCTGGAGGACCACGGGCTCGTCAACCGCGACGCGGCGGGCGCCGTCAGCCTCGGCGCCCGCATGGCCGCCCTCGCCGCCGGCGTGGCGCACGACCTGCAGGCTGAGGCGCTGCCCGAGCTCACCGCGATCGCCAACGAGCTCGGCATGACGTGCTTCCTCGCGGTGCTCGACGGCACCGACTGCATCACCCTCGCGAGCGTCGAGCCGCGGCACGCGGTGGCCAGCGTCGCTCAGCGCCCCGGCGCCCGGCACCCGGTGACGGTGGGCGCCCCCGGCAAGGCGATCCTGGCGCAGCTCCCGGTCGCCGAGCGGCCGGACGGCATCTCCCCCGCGCTGCGACGCGAGGTCGAGGCCGCCGCGGAGCGCGGGTACGCCACGAGCCACGACGAGGTCATCCCCACCGTGCAGGCCGTCGCCGTGCCGCTGGTGCTGCGCGGGCAGCGCCCGTGCGCGATCGCCGTCGTGCACGTGGCGACCGACCTCGACGGCGCCGACATCGCCGCCCGCCTGCAACGCTCCGCCGCCGTGATCCGCGAGGCCCTCGACGGCTGATCCCACCCGGGGCTCACGCCCGCCGCATCCTCGGATCGATCGCCGCGCACCGGCACGCGATGGCACCCTCGCCCCGCGAGGGAGAACGCACGGCACCGGACACGCGCGAGAGGGCGCACCGCACCGGACACGCGCGAGAGGGCGCACCGCA
>NZ_SSDQ01000008.1:0-1922 GCF_004794315.1 Microbacterium sp. PF5
CGTCAGAGGATGTGCACGGGGTGGCCGGCGGGCAGCGCCAGCAGCAGAGCGCCCGGGTCGGCGCGGCACACCACCCGCACGGCCTCGCCGAACTCATCGCCGTCGAGCTCGACGGGCGTATGCTCGCAGACATGCGCGAAAGTGAAGTGTTACCGACTGGCATCACTGCCCGGTGGAGGTGGGAAGTTTTTGCCCGCGTGGTGGTCGCGGCTTTGTTCGCCGCAGTCGGGGCTCTGTTACTTCTGGTCGGCGACTTCTGGGTCTGGCCGATTGCTCTCGTGATCCTCGGCGCATCCAGCCGAACTGCGGCACAAGCCTCTGATCGGCGAAGTCGCGGTAGGCGTCAGAGGGCATGGGACGCAAGGAGTTTCTCGTTCGCGGCGATTCTCATCCCAGCGATGCTGGGGATCGTGATTCCATTGCGGTCTTTGGGGGTCCCTCTGCGACCTTGGGTCACGTGGTACGTGCCCGCGGCGACTTTCGTGCTCATGATTGTCACCACCTGCTTGCTCGTACTCCTTCAGTTGCCCTCGCAGGGCGAGGGGACGCCGGCTCACCGTCGCCCCCTCTGATCAATGAGCGTTACGCGAGGCAGGTCATGATTCCTCCCATTCCGGTGAAGCCGAGCGCGGAAATCCAGATGAGCGATCCGTCTGCGCTAAGTACGCCGAAGACGCCGCTGACGATGGACATCAGACACCCGATCGGGTCCGGCTTTGGGTGATCAATCACGGTTCCTGTCACCGACAACTTGTAGTTCGCCACCATCACGCCGCTGATGTACTTGTGTAGGAAGCTGCCGTGGCAGTCCGTGGTTGGCTCTCCGACGCGCAGCGACCAACTGCTTCCGTCCGAGCCGATGCAGATGTACTCGTACTGACCCGTGCTCATCGTTGCGGAGCCGATGGGGCTGGCCGTGCGTACTTCGGTCTGTGCGCTTGTGGCCGCGCTCGCTGCTTGCGGAGCCACAGCCGCTCCGATGGCGATGCACGCGGCAGCACACAGGGTTACGACACTTCTCTTCATGATGTTCTTCCCTTCTCGATCGCGGTGAGCGCCGCGATGCCCGGGAAGCTATGAACTGACCAATCGGTTAGGGAACTGAAGTATTACGCGCCACCTCCTGACCGGCTGTCCAGTGCGTAGGGTCACTCAAAGTGGACACGAGGAGGTGGAGCGATGAGTGCGAAACGGAACGGCGTGCGCACAACGGCTTTGAGGGCGCTCAATGCCCGCTCGGTGATGAGCCCGGACTTGAACGCGGCACCCGAGATCATCGAGGCAGCCGTGCGTGTGTTCGACGAGTTCGGTTATGAGGGCACGAGTTTCCGTCGCATTGCGGAGGTTGCGGGAACCTCGAAGTCCCTCGTCACCTACTTCTTCCCAACCAAACAGGCCTTGGTTGGGACCATCGTCGATCTCGCCTTCCCCGGCGGCGTCTTCATGGGAACCAAACGCACGGATGATGACCCGCTCGATGCGATCGTCGCCGTAGCGGAGCAAGTGACCGACAGCCTTCTGCACGACCCGCTGGCGCGAGTGTCGCTCATGCTGATGGATCGGAGGACCGACGGCTCGCCGCCCGCAAGTCCCAAGTTCAGCGGGTGGCTCGCGCGCTTGACCGACTACCTCGAAGAAGCGCAACGGAAAGAGCTGATCGCTCCGGATGCCGATCCGCCAAGAGAGGCGAAGTACCTCCTATCTGGCATCATCGGACTTGCCGAGTTGGCAAGGGACAGCGGCGCCTACCTGCGGCTTGTCGAAGACGCTGTGCTGCTCACTCGCGACCGGCTCGCTCACATCGTCGTCGGCCCGCGGGCGGGTGAGCTTCGCGCGTAGGGTGCGCTGACCCCCGCGCCACCGCGTCAGAGGATGTGCACGGGGTGGCCGGCGGGCAGCGCCAGCAGCAGAGCGCCCGGGTC
>NZ_SSDQ01000009.1:0-4208 GCF_004794315.1 Microbacterium sp. PF5
CCCCGCGTCGCCCGCGCCGGTGCCGAGCTCCGCACGCACGACCCCCGCGCTCGCCGAGCCGCTCACCGAGCGGGAGGCCGAGGTGCTCGCGCTGCTCGCGGATGCCCGCAGCAACGGCGAGATCGCGCGGGCGCTGTACATCGGCGAGGCGACCGTGAAGACGCACGTGTCGCGCATCCTGCAGAAGCTCGGCGCGCGCGACCGGGTGCAGGCCGTGGTGCTCGCGCACCGGCTCGGGCTCGCCTGACGCGGCCGGGGACCGGGCTCCGCGATAGCCTCTGAGCCATGCCGGAAACCGCTCCCCTGTCGCGCCCGATCCTGGCCGGGGTGGTCACGGCACTGGTCGGCTTCACGAGTTCGTTCGCCGTGGTGCTCGCGGGACTCGACGCGATGGGCGCGACCGCGGCGCAGGCGGCCAGCGGGCTGCTGGCGGTGACGGTGACCATGGGCATCGCGTGCGTGGTGCTGGCGTGGCGCTACCGGATGCCGATCACGGTCGCGTGGTCGACCCCCGGCGCCGCGCTGCTGGCCTCCACCGGGGCGATCGAGGGCGGATGGCCGGCGGCCGTCGGGGCGTTCCTGGTCACCGCGGCCCTGATCCTGCTCACGGCGCTGTGGCCCGCGCTCGGCGCCCTGATCGCCCGCATTCCTCCGTCGATCGCGCAGGCCATGCTCGCCGGGGTGCTGCTGCCGCTGTGCCTCGCACCGATCACGGGCGTCGTCGCGAACCCGTGGGGCGTGGTCCCGGTCGTGCTCACGTGGCTGGTGTTCGCGCGCCTCGCGCCGCGCTGGGCGGTGCCGTTCGCGTTCCTCGCCGCGGCCGCGGTGGTCGCGGTGACCCTGGTGGCGGAGGGCGACGCGGTCGACCCCGCGGTGCTGCTGCCCCGGGTGGAGCTGACCGCTCCGGTGTTCACGGTCGGGGCGCTCGTGGGCGTCGCGCTGCCGCTGTTCATCGTGACCATGGCCTCGCAGAACGTGCCGGGCATCGCGATCATGCGCAGCTTCGGGTACGAGGTGCCGTGGCGTCCCGCGATGCTCGTGACCGGGCTCGGCACGGCGCTCGGCGCCACCGCGGGCGGACACGCGATCAACCTCGCCGCGATCAGCGCGGCCCTCGCGGCCTCCCCCGATGCCGATCCCGATGCGCGGCGCCGCTGGGTCGCCGGGGTGTCGACCGGGGTGTCGTACCTGGTGCTCGGCGGGTTCTCGGCGGCCTTCGCGACGCTCGTGGTGCTGGCCCCCGAGGCCGTGATCCCCGCCGTGGCCGGGCTGGCGCTGTTCGCCGCGTTCGGCTCGGCCGTGCAGCAGGCGATCGACGACCCGGGCGAGCGCCTGCCCGCCGTCGTCACGTTCCTCGTCGCCGCGTCGGGCATCGCGGTGCTGGGTGTGAGCGCCGCGTTCTGGGCACTGGTCGCCGGCCTCCTGGTGCGCACCGTGCTGCACGCCTTCCACCGCTGATCCCCTCCGCCCCACGGCTGAGGAGGGAAGGTCCGCCGCACGGGGGATGCCCTGGAACACGGGGCTCCGTAGCGTGAGGGGCATGACAGGACTGCTCGAACTCTCCGGCATCACCAAGAGCTACGGCTCTCGGCGCGTGCTCGACGACGTCTCCTTCACGGTCGCCCCCGGGCGCCTGACGGGCTTCGTCGGCGGCAACGGCGCCGGCAAGACCACCACCATGCGGATCGTCCTCGGACTGCTGTCGTCGGACGGCGGCCGCGTCGACCTCGATGGCGCCCCGCTCACCACCGCGGACCGCCGCCGCTTCGGCTACATGCCCGAGGAGCGCGGCCTGTACCCGAAGATGAAGGTGCTGGAGCAGATCGTGTATCTCGCGCGACTGCACGGCTTCGCCAAGCAGGATGCCACCGCGCGCGCGACCGCGCTGCTCACGGAGCTCGGGCTCGGGGAGCGGCTGAACGACACGATCGAGTCGCTGTCGCTCGGCAACCAGCAGCGCGCGCAGATCGCCGCCTCCCTCGTGCACGACCCCGAGGTGCTGATCCTCGACGAGCCGTTCTCCGGGCTCGACCCGCTCGCGGTCGACGTGGTCGCCGGTGTGCTGCAGTCGAGCGCCGCGAAGGGCGCCTCGATCCTGTTCTCCTCCCATCAGCTCGACGTGGTGGAACGCCTGTGCGACGACCTCGTGATCCTCGCCGGTGGCACGATCCGCGCCGCGGGGTCGCGTGACGCCCTGCGCGCCGAGCACGCCCGCGACCGCTACGAGCTGGTGTCGGCGGGTGACGCGGGCTGGCTGCGCACCGAGCCGGGTGTCACGGTGATCGACTTCGAGGGCGGCTACGCCCTGTTCGACGCCGACGGTCCGGAGACGGCGCAGCGCGTGCTGCAGTCGGCGGTCGCCCGGGGCGACGTCGCGAGCTTCGCCCCCAAGCACCCGTCCCTCGCCCAGATCTTCAAGGAGGTCATCCAGTGAGCGCCCCCACCCCCTCCCCCACGCGCACGCCCAGCGGCATCTGGCTCGTCGCGGAGCGTGAGATCGGCTCGAAGCTGCGCAGCAAGGCGTTCCTGATCTCCACCGGGATCCTGCTCGTGCTCGCCCTCGCGGGTGTCCTGTTCGGCGGATTCGCGAGCAAGAACACCGACACCATGCCGGTCGCGGCGAGGGCCGACACCGCCTCGGTCGTCTCGGCGATCCCGAACGTCGAGGTCACCACGGTCGCCGACGAGGCCGAGGCGGAGGAACTGGTCCGCGCGGAGAAGGTCGACGCGGCCGTGCTCCCGGCGAGCGGCACCGAGGGTCACACGGGTTACTCGATCGTCGCCCTGCAGGATGCTCCCGGCTCGCTGGTGTCGGCACTGTCTCTGTCGCCCGAGGTCGTGATCCTGGAACCGGTCACCACCAACCCGCTGCTGCGGTACTTCATCGCGATCGCGTTCGGCCTGGTGTTCATGATGGCCGCGGCGACGTTCGGCGGCACGATCGCGCAGAGCGTCGTCGAGGAGAAGCAGACCCGCGTGGTGGAGGTGCTGCTGTCGGCCATCCCCGCGCGCACCCTGCTGGCCGGCAAGGTGGTCGGCAACACGGTGCTGGCGATGGGGCAGATCCTCGCGCTGGCGGCCGTGGCGACGATCGGCCTGATCGTCACGGGTCAACGCGAGGTGCTGACCACGCTCGGTGCCCCGATCCTCTGGTTCGCGGTGTTCTTCCTGTTCGGGTTCATCCTGCTCGCGGCGATGTTCGCCGCGGCGGCCTCGATGGTGTCGCGCCAGGAGGACATCGGCTCCACGACCACCCCGATCACGATGCTGATCATGGCGCCGTACATCCTGGTGATCGTGTTCAACGACAACCCGCTGGTGCTGACGATCATGTCGTACGTGCCGTTCTCGGCCCCGGTCGGCATGCCCATGCGGCTGTTCGTCGGCGAGGCGCAGTGGTGGGAGCCGCTGCTGAGCCTCGTGATCCTGCTCGCGAGCTGCGTGGCCGCGATCGTGATCGGCGCGAAGATCTACGAGAACTCGCTGCTGCGGATGGGCTCGCGCGTCAAGCTCTCCGAGGCCCTGCGCGGCTGATCCCGCACGAGGAAGCCCCCTGCACCGCGGAGGTGCAGGGGGCTTCGGCGTGTGTGCGGCGGCGGGTCAGATGACGCCGTCGGACAGCGAGGTCGGGTTGCCGAAGCGGTGGTTGGTGATCGACACGGCCTGCTCGTGCAGGAACGGCAGGATCTCCACGCGACCCGCACCCGTCACCGCGTGCGACCACACGGCCACATCGGGCGAGCCCTCGAGCGCCTGGTACAGCGCCGTGGCGTCGCCGCCCACGAGCCGCACGCGCTGCCACGACCGGGCGCCCTTCGCGTAGCGCTTGGTCCAGGCCGCGTCGGACTCCGTCTTCACGGCGACCCCGGCGCCGGAGAGGGCCTTCGCCACGCGCGACGGCAGCGCCGCGGCCGACACGGTGAACGGGCTGCCGCTGCGCAGGGCGGCCGCGAGCACACGCACACCGTCGACGAGCGTCGCGCCCTCCGCGAGGCGCACGTCGACGGCGACCGGGCGGTAGCGGAACACGTTGCGCTCGACCCCGAGGCCGGACTTGTCGCTGACCGCCCCGAACTCATCCACCCAGGCGCGCTCGTCGGAGGCGGCCGCGCGGTGCAGCCACTCGATCGCGGCCGGGTCGAGCTCGGGCGCGGCGGCCTCGAGCAGCCCCTGCATGGTCATGGTGATGAGCTCGGACACGCCGTTGC
>NZ_SSDQ01000010.1:0-1883 GCF_004794315.1 Microbacterium sp. PF5
CGGTGCCGGCGGCGGGTGCAGCGGCGGAGGTCGCGGCGGTGTCGCGACGCTGCGTCTGCTCCACGTCCGGCTCCGGCCGCGGCGGGGAGTCGAACCGCGGGGCGTCGGGCACCACGACCGACGGACCCTTGGGCTGCGTGGCCGCGGACGGCCGCGTCGAGGTGGACATGCCGGGGTCGATGCTGACGATCTCCCGCACCCGGGTCAGGCCGTCGTTGTCGTCCTCCAGGTCTTCCGCGGGCGGGTGGTCGTCGACGATGTCGATCGGCGTGACCGAGTGCGACAGCTCGATCTGCACCTTCTGCAGCGCCCGGGCGAAGGCGACCGCGCTCGGGAAGCGGTCGTCGGGGTTCTTGGCCATCGCCCGCTCGAGCAGCCGCTGCAGGCTCTCGGGCGAGTCGGGACGGCCGAGCGGGGGCAGCGCCGCCCGTTCGATGCGCTCGATCAGGTCGGCGCTGGAGTTGCGCTCCCCCGGGCGCTCGAACGGCGAACGCCCCGCGAGCAGCGTGTACAGCGTGGCACCCAGCGCCCACACGTCGGTGCGCGGTCCGCTCTGCGGCGGCTCGGCGAACGACTCCGGCGGCGACCACGGGATCGACATGCCCGACGCCTCGCCCGTCGCGCCCGTGGTGGACGCGATGCCGAAGTCGGTCAGCGCCGGACGGTTGTACTCCGTGACGAGGATGTTCGCCGGCTTGATGTCGCGGTGCAGCACGCCCGCACGATGCGCGGTCTCCACGGCCCCCGCGACCTGGACGCCGACACGCAGCGCCTCGGCCACCGAGAACGGCTCCTTGCGCGAGCGCAGCTGCAGGTTCGGCCGCGGGCAGTACTCCATCACCAGGTACGGGCGCCCGTCGCCCGCGACACCCGCCTGATAGATCGTGACGATCGCGGGGTGCGTGGACAGCATCGCCATCACGTTCGCCTCGTCGGCGAACTCCTGTGCCGCTCCGCTGGAGATGCGGTCGGCGAGCAGCACCTTCACCGCGACCCGGCGCCGCGGCATCTCCTGCTCGTACAGGAAGACATCGGCGAAGCCGCCCGTGCCCAGCGGCTCCACATAGGTGAAGCCGGGCAGGGCGGGCGGCGGGGAGGGGCGACGACTCACGGCAGGTCCTCGAACGCGACGGTCACGCCGTCACCGAGGTCCACCACGTCGCCGGACAGCACGAGCGTCTGCTCGCCGGGGTGCAGCCGCACCGGGTCGGCACCGGGGCGCAGCAGCGTCGAGCCGTTCGTCGTGTGCAGGTCGATGACCACCACGGTGTCGCCCTCGGGACGCACCTCGAGGTGGCTGCGCGAGATGTCCTGCTGCGGGCTCTCGACCGCGATCAGGTGCGGCATGTTCGCCCCGCTGGCCCTGGTCGAGCGCGGGCGACGGCCGATGATGACCGTGCGGTCGAGCGTGACCACCTGTCCGGTCGAGACGCGGATGCGTCCGGTCGACACCGCGGCGGGCGCGGCGACCGGGATGACCTCGGTGGGGGCGTCGGGCGCCGCCGCGGGCTGCTGCCGCAGGTCGCGCAGCTCGGCGGCGGAGATGGTGGAGCCGTCGTGGTCGCCCGCGGCGGGCGGCGAGGCCGGAGCGGACTCGGGCTCCTCGCTCGGACGCACCGCGGCGGCCTCGATCGGCGTGTGCACGGTCGCGCCCCACAGGTGGTCGAACTCGTCCACGGGCGGCGCGAGCGTGGCCTCGGTGGGCACGAGCGTCGCATCGGGCGCCGCGTCGTCGGCGGGGCCGGCGTCGTCGGTCGTCGCTGCGTCGTCGGAGGTCGCGGCGTCGTCGGTGGTCGCGGCGTCGTCTGCGGTCGCGGGGGGCTGCTCGGCCTCCTGCGGCTCGTCGGCCGCGGTGGGGCCCTCGTCGGCGGCGGCCACCGCAG
>NZ_SSDQ01000011.1:0-1054 GCF_004794315.1 Microbacterium sp. PF5
CCAGACCCCGCCAGTCGCCGTCGCCCGGCACCGGGGCGTCGACCGTGGCGCGCACCCACGGGTCGAACAGCCCCGGCTGGACGGTGGCCTGGTTGGCGCCGACACCGCGCAGCTCCGGCGGACGGTCGGCCGTGAGCAGCAGCAACGGCACCCCCGCGTGAAACGCCTCCATCGTGGCGGGCAGGAGGTTCGCGACCGCCGTCCCGCTCGTGCACACGACCGCGGCGGGCACGCCCGTCTCGCGTGCGATGCCCAGGGCGGTGAAACCGGCGACGCGTTCATCGATGCGCACGTGCAGCCGCAGCACCCCGTCGTCGGACAGTCGCGCGGCAGCGAGTGCGAGGGCCTGCGAGCGCGACCCCGGCGACAGCACCACGTCGCGCACGCCGTTCGCCACGAGCTCGGCGAACAGGGACGCCGCGGCGTCCGTCGCGGGCGACGACGTCACGGGCGCGGATCCGCGGTGGGCGGCTCGTCGGTCTCCTCGTCCAGGCGGGCGAGCTCCTCCTCCAGACGGCGGATCCGGGCGTCCTGCTCCGCCTTGCTGATGCTGCGCAGGAACGCCGGATCGTCATCCGGGGCGAGCGTGCGCTGCACGCCCTGGTCGTTCGCGCGACGACGGCCGATCACGAACCAGAGGATGCCGCCGATGACCGGGATCAGGACGACGATGGCGATCCAGGCGGCCTTGGGCACACCCCGGTGCCGCGTCGGCGGCTGCACGGCGCAGTCGACGATGCTGAACACCCAGAACACGGCGGCGAGGAAGCCGCCGATGATGAGTAGTCTCGCCACCCTTCCAGTGTAGGCGTGTCCGCGCGGGCGGGGCCCCGGTGAGGCAAAGGCCCCGTTGCTAGACTGCGCGGGTCATGCCGCCTCTCGCGACCACCCGGAGCCCGCGAGCGCGCGCCGAGCGGATCCTGCTCGCCAGGGTCGTCACCGCCGTCGGCCTCGCGCTCCTCCTCGTCGTCGGCGCCTGGTCCACCGCGCACGGCCCCGGCGACAGCCACGCGACCCTGTGCCTCGCCGCCGGGACCTCCGCCGCGGGGGCGGA
>NZ_SSDQ01000012.1:0-269 GCF_004794315.1 Microbacterium sp. PF5
AATTTATCTGAAAAGATTTTATAACAAATAAAGAAGTTCAACCGTAATTCTGTTGAACTTCTTTATTTGTTTACTCATTATCAACTCGTTTTAACGGTTGATCTGCTGGGCCTTCAAGAACGTCTCCCTCAATTGAAAAACGAGAACCATGGCAAGGGCAATCCCAAGTACAATCACCATTATTCCATTCAACTTCACAGCCGAGATGTGTACAAGTTGTATCGACGATATGTAATTTTCCTTCTTTGTCCTTATAAGCACCTGCTCGT
>NZ_SSDQ01000013.1:0-344 GCF_004794315.1 Microbacterium sp. PF5
AGTTACTGCTCTTGATGGATCATATTTTTTTGCGTCACTACCTTCGAATAGTCGTCAAACTATCGGAAAGACTGTCCAAGCAAATTTGAGTGCGGGTACACAAGTAACCGTTATTATACAAGCTGGAGCTGCACAAAATTTTTATAGATCTGCTTCCCTAACTGTTACACTCCTTTCATAAGAACAGTGAAATATTGAAGAGAGACTTATTTACTTTGTAAGTAGGTCTTTTTTCTTTTTATTTTTTGAACACTTTTCTATTTTTAATAAAATTTGAAATTGATTAATATCCGCTATTCTGTCTCTCAAAGTTTTCCGCATTCTTCTCCTTATACGAATCAATA
>NZ_SSDQ01000014.1:0-2315 GCF_004794315.1 Microbacterium sp. PF5
CGAGGTCGCCGACGCCGCCGCCGACCGGCTGCGGATCCCCCGCGGCACCCTGCAGGCGCTGCTCGCCGGAGGGCCACCCGCCGACGACGCCGCCCTGATCGCCCTCGCGCGCCAGCTCGACGAGCTCGAGACCGCCGTCGAGGACACGGCCCGCACCGCGCGGAGCGACGACGGATGACGCCCCGCCGCCCCGACCGACCCCCGCTCACCCCGGAATCCGAGGAGACCCCGTGACCGACGACAATCGTCCCATCGACGACGCCGCGCTGCGCCAGGCCATGCACCGCGTCCGCACCGAGGTCGACAAGGCCGTGGTCGGCCAGGCGGGCACCGTCACCGGTCTGCTGGTGTCGCTGCTCGCCCGCGGTCACGTGCTCCTGGAGGGTGTGCCCGGCGTCGCGAAGACGCTGGTCGTGCGATCGTTCGCCAGAGCCCTGGGGCTCGACACCAAGCGCGTGCAGTTCACGCCAGACCTCATGCCCGGCGACGTGACCGGCTCACTCGTGTACGACGCCAGGACGGGCGAGTTCGACTTCCGCGCCGGACCCGTGTTCACGCACATCCTGCTGGCGGACGAGATCAACCGCACGCCGCCGAAGACGCAGGCCGCGCTCCTGGAGGCCATGGAGGAGCGTCAGGTGTCGGCCGACGGCGTGAGCCGCACGCTGCCCGATCCGTTCCTGGTCGCCGCGACCCAGAACCCGATCGAGCACGAGGGCACGTACTCGCTCCCCGAGGCGCAGCTCGACCGGTTCCTGATGAAGCTCGTCGTCGGAATGCCGGAGCGCGACGCCGAGGTGTCGGTGCTGCGGCGCCACGCCCAGGGCTTCTCGCCGCGCGAGCTCACGGGCGTCGAGGCCGTGGTGTGCGCCGAGGAGATCCGCGCCGCCCAGCACGCGGCCTCCGCCGTCGAGGTCACGGACGACGTTCTCGGCTACGTCGTCGACCTGGCACGGGCCACCCGCCAGTCCCCCTCCGTGGAGCTCGGCGCGAGCCCGCGCGCCTCGACCGGACTCCTCGCTGCCGCCAAGGCCTGGGCCTGGCTCAACGCGTCGACGGCCGTGACGCCCGACCACGTGCAGACCATGCTCGTCCCCGTCTGGCGCCACCGGCTGCAGCTGCGGCCCGACGCGCAGATGGAGGGCGTGTCCGCCGACGCGGTGCTCACCTCCGTGGTGCAGCAGACCAGGGTGCCGATCTAGGTGTTCGTCACTGGACGCCTCGCCGTCGCCCTCGCCGTCGGCATCGTCCCGCTGGTCCTGACCGGTCTCGCGGGGGTGCCGCCGTACGCCGTGCTCGGAGGCTGGCTCGCGCTGTGCGCCCTGCTCGTGGTGTTCGACGTGGTGCGGGCGGCGAGTCCCCGCGCGGTGACCGTCACCCGCCGGCTGCCCGCGCGGGCGCGCCTCGGCGAACCCGTGCCGGTCAGCGTGGCCCTGCACAACCACGGAACGCGGACGCTCGACGCCGTGATCCGCGACGCCTGGCAGCCCACCGCCGGTGCGCCCCTGGAGCGCCAGCGCCTGCGCATCGCATCGGGTGAGCGCGGACGGGTCGAGCTGCCGCTGCATCCTCGCCGTCGCGGCGAGCTGGTGAGCGAGTTCGTCGTGATCCGCTCGCGCGGGCCCCTCGGCATCGCGGGACGGCAGGCGCGCCACCTCGTCCGCGGCGCCATCCGCGTGCTGCCCGCGTTCAGCTCCCGCAAGCACCTCCCCTCCCGGCTCGCCCGGCTGCGGGAGCTCGACGGCAACACGAGCATCCAGGTGCGCGGTCAGGGCACCGAGTTCGACTCGTTGCGCGAGTATGTGCGGGGCGACGACGTGCGCTCGATCGACTGGCGCGCGACCGCCAGGGCCGGGACCACGATGCTGCGGACCTGGCGCCCGGAACGCGACCGCCACGTCGTCATCCTCGTCGACACGGGTCGCACGGCAGCGGCCCGCGTGGGCGACGGCACCCGCCTGGATGCGAGCCTCGAGGCCGCGCTCCTGCTCGCGGCCCTCGCCTCCCGAGCGGGCGACCACGTGCACCTGCTGATGTTCGACCGGGTCGTCCGGGCCAGGGTCACCGGCGTCGACGGTACCGCGCTCCTTCCCGCGCTCACCGACGCCATGGCCCCCGTGCACGCACGACTCGTGGACACCGACTGGCAGAGCGCGTTCGCGGCGGTGCGCACCCTGACCACGCGCCCCTCGCTGATCGTCGCGCTCACGGCGCAGGACGCGGCGGAGTCCGCACGCGGCTTCCTCGGCGCGTTCCCGACCGCGTCGCAGGGGCTGTTCCCCCATCTAGGAGGTGCCCGGCGCGTTGGCGGAACG
>NZ_SSDQ01000015.1:0-280 GCF_004794315.1 Microbacterium sp. PF5
CGAGCGCCGCCGACCAGGACGAAGGCAGGTTCTCTGCACGCGCGACCGTGCGCAGCCCCACGTCGTCGCGGAGGGCGGCGACGGGCACCGCGACCACCGCGACGAGGGCGACCGCGGCGGACAGCAGCAGCGCCGCGAACCCGAGCACGGTGAACAGGGGCACCGCGGCGGAGGTGGCGATCGCGCTCGTGACCTGCGACCACGCCAGCAGCACCGCGGGCGGCGGCCTCTTCGGCCGTCACCGCCTCGGCAGCGTCGCATCCGAGCTGCTGCACTCCTC
>NZ_SSDQ01000016.1:0-10794 GCF_004794315.1 Microbacterium sp. PF5
AGCCGACCGCGCCCGCCGCCGCACAGCCCGCCCCCGCTTCCACGGCGCCCGCAGGCGAGGCGACTCCCCCGGCGAAGCCCGGACGCAGGCGCGCCCTGCTCATCGGCGGTGGCATCGCCGCGGCCGTGCTGCTCGCGGGTGGCGGGGTGGCTGTCGGCGCGGCGATCGGCGATGAGTTCGGCGACGACGACCACCCGTCGATGGAGGGACCGCGCCACGGCGACCACCGCGACGGCGACCACGGCCCCCGCGACGACGACGGTCCGCGCGAGGGCGACCGCGGCGACCGGCCGGCCGGTGCGGGTGGACCGGTGACCGGTATCGGCACGGCCTCGATCGACGAGCTGCTCGACATCGCCGAGGCGGCGCGTGGAGCCGCGGACGGCGAGGTGACCTCGATCGACGCGAAGCGCGACGGCACGTGGGAGGTGCAGCTGACCACCGCCACGGGCGACGAGAGCGACGTGCGCGTGGACGACGACCTGAAGGCGTCCGTCGTGGCGACCGAGAAGGCGGACGACGACGACACGGGGCCGACGCTCACGCTCGACGACGAGACCATCCGGGCGCTGGTCGAGGCCGCGCTCGCGGAGGCCGACGGCATGATCACCGACCTCGACGTCGACGCCGACGCCGACGATGTGAGCCCCTACGACGCCTCCGTGCTCACGGCGGACAACCGCTCGGTCGACATCGAGTTCGATGCCTCCTTCGCCGTGGTCGGCACGGACCTCGACGACTGAGACGCGGCGGGCGGCCGATACGATGCAGGCATGACGAACTCCGATCCGATCGACGAGGTCTCCATCGGCGGTGAGGTCATCCGCCTCGGCCAGTTCCTCAAGTTCGCCGGTCTGCTCGATTCGGGCGGCGACGCGAAGGAGGTCATCATCGACGGCTTCGTGACCGTGAACGGTGAGGTCGACCGCCGCCGCGGTCGTCAACTGCACGATGGCGACGTGGTCGCGTTCGAGGGCCGGGCGGTGCGCGTCCGGCCCTGAGCCTCCGCCCCCTCGGTCCGCGCCTCCCGCTCGCCCGCGAGCACGAGCGTCACACCCCCGGCGCACAGGACGAAGCCGGCGACGGTGAGCACGGTCAACGGCTCACCCAGCAGCAGTGCCCCGGCGAGTGCGGTGGCCGGTGCGATGAGGAACAGCAGGGCCTGCAGTGCGGTGATGCCCACGCGACGCAGCAGCCACCAGTACAGGCCGTAGGCGCCGAGCGTCGGGAACACGGCGGCGAGCGCGACCGAGATCCAGAACCCCGCCGTGGCCGGAGGGACGAGCGCTCCGGCGAGCAGGGCGATCACGAGCAGCACGACGGCCGTGACGGTGACCTGCACGGCGAGGGTCACGAGGACCCCCGTGTGCGCGGACGACCGCCGCTGCAGGAACGTCCCGATCACGAGGCACACCATCGCCGCCAGGGGCAGCAGGTAGGCCGCGGGAGTGGCCGCGGCGGAGCCGAGCTGGGAGTGCACGACGAGGGCCACGCCGATGGCACCCACCCCGAGCCCCGCCCACTGGGCGCCGCGCACGCGCAGGCCGAGGAGGGGGCCGACCAGGGCGGCGACGACGAGCGGCTGCACGGCGTCGATGAGGGCGACCGTCCCGGTGGCGATGCCGGCCGCGACGGCGCCCCACACGGCGGCGCAGTAGCCGAACTGCGCGAACAACCCGATCGCGGCCTGGACGCCGAGTTCGCGCGGCGTGACACCCCGTGCCGCCCGGGTCGCGCCGACGAGAAGGAGCAGCACGATCGCGAGGAGGACGAACCGCCAGACGAGAAGGGTGAGGGCGGAGGTATCGGCCGTGGCGAAGGCGGCGATCACGAAACCCGAGCTCCACGTGGCGACGAAGGCGACGGCGGCGGCCACGGTCAACGCCCCGTGAAGTATACCGATCTGTTTACTCATGATCCTGACTATACAGGGCGGTATACTCGTGTCATGCCCCAGGAGACCCCGCAGCTCGTCCCCCTCACCCCGGGAGCACAGCGCGTGCTCGACGCGGCGTCCCGGCTGTTCTACGAACGGGGGATCCACACCGTCGGCGTCGACACCATCGCGGCGGCCGCCGGAGTGACGAAGAAGACGCTGTACGACCGGTTCGGCTCGAAGGAGGCGCTCGTCGTCTCCTACCTCCAGCACCGAGACGCCCGCTGGCGCGATCACGTCGCCGCGCATCTCGCCCGCGTGCCGGAACCGGGCGTCGACCGCGTGCTCGCCGTGTTCGACGCCGCCATCACCTGGTCCGACGAGAACAGCCCCAAGGGGTGCAGCGCGATCAACGCCCGTGCGGAGATCGACGGCGGAGACGACGAGCGCCTCGTGCTCGCCGAGGCGTCGCGGCAGAAGACGTGGCTGCTGTCGGTGTTCCACGAGTTGCTCGCCGAGGCGGGCTTCGACCATCCGGACCGGCGTGCCGAGGCGATGATGCTGCTCTACGAAGGGGCGATCGTCACGGTCGGGATGGGGACGTTCAACGGTCCGTTCCTCGTGGCCCGGGACTGCGCACGGACGCTCCTGGAGCCGGCGTCGCCGCAGGATCGGGCAGCACCGAGCGCACGGTGACGATCGTGAGCGCCACGAGCAGCACGACCAGGATCGTGTCGGCCGCGATGTAGGCATAGTGCGCCCCGTCGGTCCCGGGAGCGGCAGACCCCGCGATCACCAGATCACTGCGGCGGTTGAGCACGGGACGGATCACCGCGACCTCGACGGCGAACACGACCCAGATCGCGGTGAGCAGCACCCCGACGGTGCGTCCGGCGCGCGCCCGCACCGTGACGACCGTCAGCACGAGGAGCACGACACCCGCGAGCACGTTGAGCGCGGTGAAGATCAGGCGCCCGATGCCGAGTCCGATCGGGATGGTCACGCCCGGCGCCAGGAACTTGAGCGGCGCCTCAGGAACGAGATGGCGACCATCGCGCCGAGCAGGAACGCGGGCAGCAGCAGTCGCAGTGCTGTGGTCAGACGCCCGCCGGTCATGGCCCCACGCTACCCAGGCGGCCGGGAGCCTGCGCAGACGCGGGCCGTGCAATTCGCCCGTTCTCCGACCTGCGCGGATAATAGGTAACATGCCACGTCCTATCGACGCCTACCGCGGTCTTGCCCAGTCGAGTCGCCTACGGGTCCTCGACGCCCTGCTCGACACCCCGGGGATCGGTCTCGCCGAGTTGTCCGCCATCACCGGCCTGCACGTCAACACCCTCCGCGATCACCTCCGGATCCTCGAGAAGGAGGGGCACGTGCGCTCCGAGGTCGAGCACACCGGCCGCCGTGGACGACCCCGGCTGCGCTTCGCGGTGGTGACAGCGACCGATCGCAACGAGGTCGCGGAGCGGCATCTGCGTGAGGCGATCCGGCACGGCGATCTCATGCGCGCGGTGCTCCCGGCGACCGAGTCCACCCTGCCGACCGACGCGACGCACCAGCTCGACGCGCTCTACCACCACCTGGACGAGGTGGGGCTGGAGCCCGAGGTCGACGAGGAGGCGCTGACGATCGAGCTCGCACCGTGCCGCTTCCACGCCCTGCTCGCCGACGACGGACCGGTCGCCTGCCGCGTGCACGAGGAGCTGCTGCGCTCACTGCTGGAGCGCGCGGGCGGACCGGTCGTGATCGATCGCGTGCTGCCGTTCACCGACGCGCATTCCTGTCGCGTGCACCTCGCCCTGCGCGAGCACGCGGCTCAGGGAAGGGTCTTGCCCTCCAGCGTCGCGACGAACGAGACGCCGGGAGTCGAGCGGTAGTTCAGGTGCGTCGACACGGCGATCACGTTGACGCCGGCGCGCAGCGACGACGCGGGGATCGGGATCACGAGCGGTGAGGCGACCGCGGCGGCCGTGTTCGGCGCCGCGGTGGCGTACGTGGTCGAGGTGACGGTCGTCGTCGGCATGCGGAGCCGGCCGACCTCGACGCCGTTGACCGTCACCACCGCCCCGTCGTCCGCGCGCGCCGTGAGCACCAGCTCGGAGAGCTTCGCGGGGTCGGTGACCGTGAACGACGTGCGGAACAGCATGCTGATGGGGCGCTGCGTGGTGGGGGGTGGCAGGTCGACGACCGTCGTGATGCCGCTGCCGAAGCCCAGCGGTGCGGCGCCCTGCCCCCACGCCGTGTCGTCG
The DNA here is from genome assembly GCF_004794315.1 of Microbacterium sp. PF5. Lineage (NCBI taxonomy): Bacteria > Bacillati > Actinomycetota > Actinomycetes > Micrococcales > Microbacteriaceae > Microbacterium > Microbacterium sp. PF5. Next base: position 4,129 of record NZ_SSDQ01000016.1, read on the forward strand.
AAGGCGACGCCCGTCCATCCGGTCGGCCAGGCTCCGGCCGCGTAGCGGAAGCGCCAGGCGGCATCGCTGCGCACGAGCGTGACCGGCACGGGCGTCGCCGCGGGAGGTGTGGTGACGGAGACCGTGGTCGCGGCGGACCGCGCACCGTCCGGCCCGATCGCGACCACCGCGTACGACACCGCACTCCCCGCCGGTGCCGCCGCGTCCGTCACCACCCCCGTCGCCCCTGTCCCCGTGAGCGTCGTCATTCCAGGGCGCGACACCTCCACACCGCTCACCGCACCTCCGGGGCCCGGCGACCACGCGATGTCCACGCTCGTGGGAGACGTGGCGGTCGCGGTGGCCGCGGGGGCGCCCGGAGGGTCCTGCGGGGGGTCGACGGTCGTGCGGCGTGCGGTCATCACCAGGTCGAACGTGCTGTCCGGCGTGCCGCGGTAGTTCACGTGGGCCGAGGCGGCGATCACGTTCGCCCCCTCGCGCAGCAGTCCGGACGGCACCGCGAACACGGCGGGGTCGGCGGTCGCGACACTCGTCGAGCGCACCGCGTCGGCATAGGTCGCGCTGGTCGGCGCGGTCGACTGCAGGTGCGAGGTGCCCAGCAGCGTGCCGTTGACCCACACCGCCACCCCGTCGTCGGCCCGGGTGCTCACGGTCACGCCACTGAGCTCGTCGATGTCGGCGAGGGTCACGGTGGTGCGGAAGAGCATCGCGCGGGCGCGGTTGGTGCTCGGCGGCCCGAGGTCGATCGAGGTGACGGCAGCGGTGCCCCATCCGAGTGGGGCCCTCCCCGAACCCCACCCGGAATCATCGAAGCCGAGGGTCGTCCACCCGGTCGGCCACGCCTGCGTCGAGTTGCGCCACTTCCACGTCGACCCGCCCGCGAGCAGCACCTCATCCGTGCCGGGTTCCAGGTCGACCGGGAGGGTGAAGCGGCTCCCGGCGTCGGTCTCGTACTGCTGGAGGGTCGGCGAGTAGGTGAAGGCGTCGACCGTGCCCGCGGCGGGATCGAACGTGTAGTACCGCAGCCAGCCGTTGCCCCCGTTCGCGCGGCTCTGGTAGTTCGACAGGATCTGGTGCACGGGCGTGCCGCAGGAGTTCGGGTCGGTGCGCCGCGCCTCGCCGATGTCGCCGTCGTGCCAGTGGCCGTTGACGACAAGGAAGATGGAGCAGTTCTGCGACACGAAGTCGTTCCACAGCGTCACCGCGGACACCGGGGTGACGTCGGTGCGGATGACGTGCGTGGCGCGCGTGCCCCCCGTGTTGATGAAGCCGTGCGTGGCGAGGATGACCTTGCGGTCGGGGTGGGCGTCGAGCACGCGCTGGGCCCACGCGAGGGTGTAGGCGGGCGACTCGAATTCGAGGCTCAGCAGCAGCAGCTTCGTGTCGCCGACCGTGAGCAGGCTGTAGCTGTCCTTGTTCTTGCGGTCGATGCCGTCGGGCCCGAACTGGTTCTGCCCCAGGTATCCGCCGTACGACACCGTCGGGCTGTTCCACGAGGCGGCGGAGTACCGGCTCGGCGGGAAGTAGGTGTCGTACGTGCTCGACTCGCCGGTCGTGATGTCGAGGTCGTGGTTGCCCGGCAGCACCGAGTTCGGCACGCCCGCGTCGTCGAGCGTCTTCATGTACCGGCTCGCGCGCTCCCAGTGGTTCACGTTCGGCCACGACTCGACGAGGTCGCCCACCTGGATCACGAACTTCGTGTTGAGCTGCGCGCGGGAGTCGACGATCCACTGCGTCTGCGCGGCCATCGTCTGCTCGTACGTGCTCGACACGGTGTAGCCCTGTGTGTCGGGCAGCACCACGATCGTGAAGGTCTCGTCGGCGGCGGAGGCGACGGCGGGCACGAGCGCGCCGACCAGCATCACGGTCGCTCCGACCACCGCCAGCGCACGACGCCGTGCGCGCGTCCACGTCCCCATGTCGAACCCCAGTCCACTTCGACTGGCTCCGTCTTACACCCGCCGGGGCGGGAGCCACAAGGGCCTGTGGCGCGGGATCAGGGGAAGAGCTGGTGCAGCACGTCCCAGTCCTCGTCGGCGAGGGCCTGCGTGACCACGGCCTGCCCCTCCGGCGAGACATCGGGGCCGAGGCGCTGCCACACGACGCGCGCCGCGCCCAGGTCGCCCGCGGCGATCGCGTTCGAGAACTCGATGAACGCGTTGGCGTAGGGGATGGTGGAGGTGCCGGCCTCCACCTGGTACGGCCCGTACTGGTCGATCCACGATCGCGATCAGGCTGTCGCCCGGGGCGACCTCGTAGGCGACGACCGTGCCGTCGTCGCCGAGCACGGGGGTGCCGTTCGCGAGGTCGGACGCCCCCATCTCGACGAGGTCGCCGAGCAGCTTCGCATGCGGCGCCCCTCCGTCCTGGGCGACGATGTTGATGAGCGAGTTCGTGGTGCACTCCCCCGGACCGCCCGCGGGCACGGAGACGCCGTCGCCGAGATCGACCAGGTCGCCCTCGCCCGGCGCGGACTCCGACTCGTCGACCGCGGCGGGGGCCGGTGCCGGCGCGTGCGTGAACGTCTCGGACGGCGCGGAGACGGCGGAGACGACAGCCGGGACGGCGAGGGCCGCGACACCGGCGACCGCCACCCCCGCGACGACGGCGACGATGGCGCGGGTGCGGTTCATCCCGTCAGCTTGTCAGGATGCGCCCGCCCGCGCCAGCGCGACGGGCCCGGGCGACCGACGTTCCGTGCACACGTCAGTTGAAGTCGCCGCCGGGGGCCATGTCGGCGAAGCGGGAGTAGTGGCCCTGGAACGCGACCGTGATGGTGGCCGTCGGGCCGTTACGGTGCTTGGCCACGATCAGGTCGGCCTCACCCGGACGCACGTCCTTGTCGTACACGGAGTCGCGGTGCAGCAGGATCACCATGTCGGCGTCCTGCTCGATCGAGCCCGACTCACGCAGGTCGCTGATGGCGGGCTTCTTGTCCTGCCGCTGCTCGGGACCACGGTTCAGCTGCGACAGCGCGATCACCGGCACCTGCAGTTCCTTGGCGATGAGCTTGAGGCTTCGCGAGAACTCCGAGACCTCCTGCTGACGGGACTCGACGCGCTTGCCCGAGGTCATCAGCTGCAGGTAGTCGATGATGACCATGCGCAGCCCGGCACGCTGCTTGAGCCGCCGGCACTTGGCGCGGATCTCGACGAGCGTCATGTTCGGGCTGTCGTCGATGTAGAGGGGCGCGTCGTTGATGCGGCCGCGGGTCGCGGCGACCGTGGTCCAGTCGCGCGGGTCGAGCGTTCCCTTGCGCATGTTCTGCAGCGGGATGGCTCCCTCGGCGCTGAGCAGACGCATCGCGATCTCGCTCTTGCCCATCTCGAGCGAGAAGAAGATGGAGGGGAAGTCGTGGCCGATGGAGGCGGCGCGCGCGAAGTCGAGCGCGAGCGTCGACTTTCCCATGGCCGGTCGGGCGGCGACGACGATCATCTGGCCGCCGTGCAGGCCGTTGGTCAGCTCGTCGAGCTCACGGAACCCGGTCGGGATGCCCGTCATGGAGCCGTCGCGGCCGTTCGCCGCCTCGATCTCCTCGACCGCCGCGTCGACCGCGACCGTCAGCGGCACGTAGTCCTCGGCGGTCTCCGAACCGGTGACGGAGTAGATCTCAGCCTGCGCGTTGTTGACGATGTCGGTCGCGTCGCCCTGGCCGTCGTAGCCGAGCTGCACGATGCGGGTGCCCGCGTCGACCAGCCGGCGGAGGATGGCCCGCTCCGACACGATGCCCGCGTAGTAGCCGGCGTTCGCGGCAGTCGGCACGATCGAGGTGAGCGTGTGCAGGTAGTCGGCGCCGCCGGCCTTGCTCAGCTCGCCCGTCTTGATGAGCTCGTCGGTGACGGCGACCACGTCGGTCGGCTCGCCGTGCGAGTAGAGCGACAGGATCGCCTCGAAGATCAGCTCGTGCTTCGGGATGTAGAAGTCGGCGCCCTTGAGGGTCTCGATCACGTCGGCCACCGCGTCCTTCGAAAGCAGCATGCCGCCCAGGGCGCTCTGCTCGGCGAGGAGGTCGTGCGGCGGGGTGCGCTCGGGCGGACGCTGCCCTCCCAGGCGCTCCTCCGAGATGTCGGCGATCGACACAGTGTTCCCTTCGATGCGACGGTTCCGATGCGGAACTCCGACAGCGGATGACGAGTGGTCGTCGGTGGTTCCACGCCCGCGCGGCGGCCGGTTCCAGACAAACAGGGGCCCCCGACATTCGGTCGCTCGACCACGCTATGAGCGGTCTCCACACGGTGCAACACAGCCTGTGGATAACCATGTGGAGAGCGTGCGGAGAAACGCGGAGTGTCTGTGCAGAACGGGTGTGGATAACCCGGTGGAGTGTGGTGAGGAAGAACTTTTTTATGATGCTTGACCTGGGATTTCTCGTTTCCCCACCCTGTGGATGGAAACGAGCTTAAATCGCGCGTTGAAGGTTTCCCCTGCCGGAGCGACATGTGTAGAACTTGGGGAAAGTCAAGCCGGAAATCCGCCGGGCGCGTCACGATCTGACACCACCCGTCGCGGTTGTAAATGGGCCTGGACAGGGTGGGACCCCGCGAGTATTCTGCTCCCCATCGACACACCCGTATCGATATGGCGTTGCCTTCAGAGGGGGAGGACGACGTGAGCGCTCGAGCGACCCGACGCGGCGTACCCGCCGTCGTTCTCTGGGGTGGCCTCGGCGCGCTCGCGTGGGCCGCACTCACGGTGCTCACCGGTGGCGGATCCGCTCACGCGGACGAGCAGAAGCCCGGCCCGCTCGACTCCCTGACCACCGCGGTCACGCAGACGGTGACCGCCGTGACGGCACCCGTCGTGAACGAGGTCGTCGCCCCGGTCGTGACCCAGGTGGCCGCGCCCGTCGTCACGCAGGTGGTCACTCCGGTGGTGACGCAGGTGGTCGCCCCCGTCGTCTCGCAGGCGGTCGCCCCCGTGCAGGCCGCGCCCGCCGTCGTCGAGACGGTCACGGAGACGGTCGAGAGCGTGCCGGTCGTGGGGTCGGTCGCGGCGCCCGTGCTCGGCACGGTGACGGACGCGACCTCGTCGGTCGTCGACACCACCACCGACCTCCTCGCGGACTCGCCCATCTCGCGCGTGACCGCACCGATCCTCGACGCCGTCGGCCGCCTTCCGATCGTCGGCGGGATCGTCGTCGACTCCGGCGCGTCCGACCTCGTGACCGAGGTGGTGGGCGTGGTCGATGACGTGACCGGCGTGATCGGCGGCACCGTCGACGAGACCGTGCCGCCCGTGATCGACGGCCTCCAGCCCGGAATTCCGCCGGTGAGCGACGGATCGCTCCCCGCCGCCGCGGTGGCTCTCACCTCCGCGCCCGTGTCCGCGCTGCCCGGCGCGACGACGCCCGGCGTGTCCGCCGCGATCTCCGGCGCCTCCGACGAACGCGCCGAGGGGGCCACGCCGCCCGCCGACCCTGCCGCGGGCGATCACACCCCCGCGCCCGGCAACGCACCCCCCGGTGCCCCCGCCGCCCCGTCTTCCTCCGCCACCTCCGGCGGAGGCACCCCGTACGCCCACGCTCGCCTCGGCGACGACGGCGTGCTCCCGCTCCGTGCCTGGGAGCGGGTTGCCGGCGCCTCGGACGATGCCCTTCCCGGCTCGCCCGTCGCCGACACCGACGTCTCTCCTGACTGACTGACCGTCGCGCCATCCCCGCGGATGGCAGATGCCGTGCTGCGCGCGCACCTCATCGCGTGCACCCATCAGACACCCCAGTCATGTCAGGAGAACCATCATGCGTACTTACGCGAAGCGAGCCCTGTGGGGCGCGCTCCTCGCCGGCGGGATCACCCTGCTCGGCGCGACGGCCGCCAATGCGGCCGAGACATCCGGAGACGACGGACTGCTCTCCGGCACCCAGGCGGTGGCACCCATTACGGCGCCGATCACGGTCGTGGACAACGCGATCTCCGTGCTCGGCGATGCGGTGGCTCCCGCACCGGCCCCGGCTCCGGCCCCCGCGCCCGCTCCGGCACCGGCCCCCGCTCCGGCCCCGGCCCCCGCTCCCGCACCCGCTGCGGAGACGGACGGCGGCTCGGGCACCGCGTCGGGAACCCAGGCGGTCGTGACCGTGAACCTGCCCGTCACCGTGTCGGGCAACGCGATCAGCCTCACCGACGACTCCACGACCAGCACCCCGGCCGCCGCTCCACCCCAGAGCGCGGCTCCCCAGGCCCCTGACGCGGCCGGGGTGCTTTCCCTCGACACCGACGGCATGGACGGTGTGCTCTCGGGCACGCAGGCCCTGCTCGCGGTGAACGCCCCGGTGACCGTGTCGGGCAACTCGCTGTCGCTCCTGGGCGACGCCGAGTCGGCCTCGACCGACGCGGAGGCCGCAGCACCGGCTCCCGCGACCGGCGTCGATGCGGGCACCAGCGGTGAGGACGGCACGGCCAGCGGCACGCAGGTCGTCGCCCCCGTGACGGCTCCCGTGACCGTGACTGGCAACGCCATCTCGCTGCTCGGCGACAGCGCCAGCACCGGCGGCACCGGCACCGGCGCGGCTCCCACCGCACCCGCGAACGGCGGCAGCCCCGCCACCTCGGGTGAGGACGGCGTCGTCGGCGGCTCGCAGGTCGTCGCACCCATCACCGCCCCCATCGGCGTGACCGGCAATGCCATCTCCGTGCTCGACGACGCCACCGTCACCGGCGGCACCACCGG
>NZ_SSDQ01000017.1:0-5369 GCF_004794315.1 Microbacterium sp. PF5
CTCGCCGCGGTGGCCGCCGCCGAGGGCGTGACCGGGGTGCGCCGGGACGGGGACCGCCTCAGCCTGCGCGCGACCGACTCCGACGCGGCCGCCCGGATCCTGCTCGACGGCGGTGCGCACGACCTGGAGATCGCCGCGCCCACGCTCGAGACCGCCTTCACCGCTCTCACGGAGGACTGACCATGCTCGTCTCACCCACCATGCTGCGCATCGAAGGCGTCCGCCAGCTGCGCAACCCGTACACCCTCGCGTTCACCCTGGCGATGCCCGTCGCCATGTATCTGCTCTTCGGGGCGGGCATGGGCTACGGCACCCTGTCCGCGGGGAACGGCAACGTCTCCTTCTACGTCATGACGTCGATGGCCGCCTACGGCACGGCGGTCGCGATGAGCTCGCTCACGTCTCTCGCCGCCACCGAGGCCAAGCAGGGGTGGGGGCGCCAGCTGGCGATGACCCCGCTCACCACGGCGGGGTACGCGCTCACGAAGCTGCTGACCGCGGTGTCGTTCGCGGCTCTGGCCCTCGTGGCCGTGTTCGTCGCCGGCATGCTCACCGGCGCAGAGGTCGAGGACGGGTGGCGCTGGGCCGCGACCGCCGGCATCATCCTCGGCATCGGCCTCATGTACGGGCTCTTCGGTCTCGGTGTCGGCCTGTTCTTCAGCTCCGACTCGGCCGCCGCCCTCGCGTCCATCTCGATGACGTTCTTCGCGTTCTTCGGCAACGTGTTCATGCCGCTCGACGGGGTGATGCTCGACATCGCCCGCTTCACGCCGCTCTACGGCTTCGTCGCGCTGAGCCGCTGGCCGCTCACCGAGGGCGTGCTGACGACCGGGCAGACCGACCCGCTGTGGATGCTCTTCCTCAACGTGGCCGTGTGGCTCGCGGTGTTCGCGGTGCTGGTCGCGATGGGCATGCGGCGCTCCCGGGCGCGGCAGTGACCCGCGCCGGCCGACAGTAGGTTGGACGGATGACGCAGCGCACGCAGCGGGAGCGCTCCGGCAGCCCCCGAGCCTCCCGCGACGCCCTCCGGTCCGGCGCGGCCGGAGCTCCGGTCGCGTCGCCGCCTCCCGGCGCCGCGGACCGCTCCGGGAAGGAGCCGTGGGCACGGTTCGGATGGCTGATGGCCGTCATCTGGCTCGTGTTCCTGGTGTACCCGGTGATCGCCCTGCTGCACTCGACCGCACCGCTCGGGTGGGTCGTCACCGGCTGGGTGGCGCTCGTCGCCTTCATCGTCCTGTACGTCACGGGGTTCCTGCACGGCATGCGCGGCGGCGGAGGGCTCGGGCGGCCCCCGACGCCGCGCCAGTGGATCACCTTCGCGCTGCTCATCGCGTGCGCACTCGTGACCGTGCCGGCGGTCGGCGGTTCGGCGCTGAGCTTCCTTCCGTTCATCATGTCGTTCGCGTCGTACGGCCTCACCCGGGTGTGGCACTGGATCGCGACCGTGGCGGCGGTCGTGGTCGCCGCGGGGTGCGTGCTGCTCATCCCCGGCAACTTGACGTACGCGTCGGTCCTGGCGATCGTGGCGCTGCTCGGGGTCGTCAACACGGTGTCGACCTGGCTGATCCTGCGCTCTGCCGAGGCGGAGCGCCTCGGACTGGAGCTGGCGACGAGCGAGGGGCGCGAGGCGGTCGCACGCGACGTGCACGACCTCATCGGCCACTCGCTGACCGTCGTCGGCCTCAAGGCCCAGCTCGCGCGACGCCTGATGGACACGGACCCCGAGCGGGCGCGGGCCGAGCTCGCCGACATCGAGCGCCTGACCGCGGAAGCCATCGCGGGCGTGCGGCAGACCGTCTCGGGGGTGCGTGCGACCACGCTGATCGAGCAGCTCGCCGCGACGGGGGACTCCCTGCGCGCGGCCGACATCCGGCTCGAGACCACGGGCGGGCCCGAGGCGCTCTCGCCCGCGCAGGCCATCACCGCGAGCTGGATCCTGCGCGAGGCGACCACGAACGTCCTGCGTCACGCGCGAGCCGACACGGTTCGGGTGCTGCTCGCGCCGGGGCGGGTGGTCGTGGAGGACGACGGCATCGGCTGCGCCTCCCGCGCCGTCGACGGCAACGGCGTCCGCGGGATGCGCGAGCGCGCCGCGGCCGCGGGAGCGTCGTTCTTGATCGGACCCGCGGGGGCGTCGGGCACGCGGGTGGAGGTGACGTGGTGAACGCGGACACGGGAGCGGGCGACAGCATCCGGCTGCTGATCGCGGACGATCAGGCTCTCGTGCGCGGCGCGCTCGCGGCCCTGCTCGACCTGGAGGCCGACCTGACCGTGAGCGGCATGGCGTCGGACGGAGCGGAGGCGGTGCGGCTGGCGGCCGAGGTGCGTCCCGACGTGTGCCTGATGGACATCCAGATGCCGGGCGTGGACGGGGTCGAGGCGACGCGGCGGATTCGTGAGGTCAGCCCGGGCACGCGGGTGCTCGTGGTGACCACGTTCGCCAGGCCCGGGTACCTGCGGTCGGCCCTCGACGCGGGCGCGAGCGGCTTCATCGTGAAGGACACTCCCGCGGAGGATCTCGCCGAGGCCGTGCGCCGCGTGCACTCCGGGCTGCGGGTGCTCGACCCCGCGCTCGCCGAGGAGAGCCTTTTCGACGGGGCGAATCCACTCAGCGACAGGGAGCGACAGGTGCTGCGGCTCGCCGCGGACGGCCGATCCGCCGCCGCCATCGCCGCGGAGGTCTTCCTGTCGGCGGGCACGGTGCGCAACCATCTGTCGGCTGCGATCGGCAAGACCGGTGCGGTCAACCGGGCGCAGGCGGTGCGCATCGCCTCGGACAAGGGCTGGATCTGACGCGGACCCTGCCGCGGCGGCGGCGGGTGTCGGTGCCCCGGCGTACCGTGAGCCGCGACGGGCGAGGGAGCCCGGACAGGAGGAGTGCGTGATGGAGTGGAAGATCGAGCTCATCTTCGTGCCCGTGTCGGACGTCGACCGGTCGAAGGAGTTCTACGAGAGGGTCGGCTTCCACGCCGACGGGGACCACACGCCGACGGAGGGGCTGCGGTTCGTGCAGATGACGCCGCCCGGGTCGGCCTGTTCGATCGCGTTCGGCACGGGCCTCGGCGTCGCGCTGGAGCCCGGGCAGCAGAACTCGATCCAGGTGGTCGTGCCGGATGCCGACGAGGCGCTGGCTCATCTGCGCGGTCTCGGCGTCGAGGCGCGCGGGGTGCAGGAGCTCGACTGGGGGCGGTTCGTGTCGTTCGACGACCCCGACGGCAACACCTGGACCCTGCAGGAGCTCCCGGACTACAGCGCGCAGGGCTGAGGGACACGCGCGTCTCGGCGCGTGCGCGGGTTCGCGTCGCGGGCACGGGACGTCCGGGCGGCCGACCCGTGCCCTCCACAGCACGTCGAACGCTCGAAGCGCGCCGGGCGGGGAGAGGGCGTCACCCGATCCGCACCGCGCCGCCGGAGACGAGGATGCCGCCCGTCGCGGGCACGGCCACGCGCAGTTCGCTGGGGCGTCCGACATGGGCGCCCTGGCGGATGCGCACGCTGTCGCCGGGGAAGCCCTGGGCGCGCAGGTACGCGCCGACCGAGGCCGCCGCGGAACCCGTCGCCGGATCTTCCGTGATGCGCCCGACCGGGAACAGGTTGCGGGCCTCGATGTCGGCCGGATCCTCGGCGTGCAGCACGGTCACCGTGCCGAGCCAGCCCTGCTCGCGCATGAGGGCGGCGACCGCGGCCGGGGCGAAGCGGAACTGGTGGAACAGCTCACGGTCGGCGACGAAGACGATCGGGTGCCAGTTGCCCGCGAACGCCTCCCGCACGGGGAAGCGGGGGTCGACGTCGTCCGCGGTCATCCCGAGCAGCCCGAGCAGCCGGTCGCGCACCACCGGGTCGAGGTCGCGCACCTGCGGCTCGACGCTCGTGAACGACACCGTCACCTGCCCGTCCGCGTCGGCGAACGACTCCATCGTCACGGCACCGGCGGCCGTTTCGAACACCACCGTGCCCGGGCCGTCGCGCTCCGCCAGCGCCACCGCGGTCGCCACCGTCGCGTGACCGCAGAAGGGGACCTCCGCGGCCGGCGACCAGTACCGCACCCGCAGCCGCGCCCCGTCATCGGAGGCGCCGGTCACGAACGCGGTCTCGGAGTAGCCGACGTCGGCCGCGATCCGCTGCATCTCCGCATCGTCGAGGCCTCCGGCGTCGAGCACCACCCCCGCGGGGTTGCCGCCGTCCGGCGTCGCCGCGAACGCGCTGAAGCGGAGGATCTCGGGGGCATCCGTCATGGGGCGAGCCTAGCGGCGGGCCCTGTCAGGAGTTCACGCGGATGATCTCCTGCTGATACGGGGCGATCACGTCGCCGGAGATGCGCAGGTCGACGACGAGGAAGCGGCGCGTCGCCGGATCCTCGGCGGTCCACGCGGCGAGCCGGTCGAGGTCGGCCAGCGTGCGCACCACCAGCCCCTCCGCCCCGACCGCGGCACCGAACGCCGCGAAGTCGACCTCGGGGATGCGCATCGGCGCCTCGGCGAGTCCCTTCAGGCCGTAGAGGTTGACCTCGGCGCCGTAGGCCGCGTCGTTCCACACGACCGCCAGCCCGCGGCCACCCGCGGCGCGGACGGCCGACTCCAGGTCGGCGATCGCCATCAGCCCGCCACCGTCGCCCGAGGTCAGCACGATCGTCGAGTCCCGGCGGGCCAGGGCGGCGCCCACCACGCTCGGCCAGCCCTGACCGATCGACTGGAACGCCGTGCCGACCATCATCATACGGTCGGGCGCCGGGACCGGCCAGTACATGTTCGCCCAGCCGATGAAGTGCCCGCCGTCCGACACCACCACGCGGTCCTCCGGCAGCAGCTCGGCGATGCGGCGCGCGGCCGAGCGAGGGTCGAGGCGTCCGTCTGGCGCGAGCTCGTCACCGGCGTCGTACGTGCGCGCGGCTGCGACATCGACGCTCTCGCGCCACGGACGGCCGGGCGTCGCGTGCTCCACCGCGGAGCCGGTGCCGGAGTGCCGGCTCTCGTCGCCGAGGTCGTCCCCGGCGGCCGGGGGAGTGGCGCCGGTGAGCCGTGTCACGAGCGCCTCGGCGGCGAGCCGCGCGTCGGCCCGCACGAACCCGCCGACGTGGGCGTGCGTCGCGGCCGGGGCGACGTCGATCTGGAACACCCGCGTGCCCGGGGCGAACAGCTCGCCGAACCGCATCGTGAACTGGTTGAGCGAGGCACCGAAGACCACGGCGACGTCGGCCGTGCGCACGAGCTGCATGGCCCCGTCGGCTCCGAACCCGCCCGTCACGCCCAGGTCGTACCGCGACTCGGGGAAGACGCCGCGACCGAGGGCGGACGAGGCGGTGAGCGCACCGGTCAGGGCGGCCAGCTCGCCCAGGGCGGCGCCCGCTCCGGCGAGCCACGCGCCGCCCT
>NZ_SSDQ01000018.1:0-6489 GCF_004794315.1 Microbacterium sp. PF5
CGTCGAGGACAAGCTCACCACCCGTATCGACACCGTCGAGGACAAGCTCACCACCCGCCTCGACGCCGTCGCATCCGACGTCACCGACCTCAAGATCGCCGTCGCCCGCCTCGAGGGACCACCCCGCCACCTGCTGACCGCCGCCCGCTGAGGGCGTGCGCGTGAGGGTTCAACGGAGCGCGAGGGCGGCGGCGCCGATGAGGGGCCCTTCGTCGCCGAGGCCCGAGCGCACGGCCCGGGTACGCCGGGAGTACGGGTGCACGGCGTGCGCGGTGAGCGCCTGCTGCACGAGGTCGATGTAGTCGGACGACACCCGCGAGAACCCGCCGCCGATGGCCACCACGTCGAGGTCGACCAGGGTCGCGGCGTCCGCGAGCGCTTCGCCGACCGCGCGGGCCGAGCGCTCGATGGCCGCGCGGGCGATCGAGTCTCCGGCTGCCGCGTCGCGCGCGAGGTCCTCCCCCGTCGCGCCGGTCCACCCCTGCTCCTGCGCCCAGGCGGCGCTCGCGGGGCCGGAGGCGATCTCCTCGAGCGTGAGCCCTCCCTCGCGGCGCACCTGACCGAGGTGACCCGCATTGCCGGTGGCCCCCGGGATGTAGGCGCCGTTCACCACGAAGCCGCCGCCGACGCCCGTCGACACCACGATCGACAGCGAGGCCCCCGCGTCACGGGTCGCCCCGAGCCACGACTCCGCCAGGGCGAGGGCGCCCCCGTCGTGGCCGAGCGTCGTGCGAAGGTCGCGGCCGAGCACCGCCGTCGCCGCGTCCCGCACCGCCGCCGCGAGGGCGAAGCCGTGCGCGAGCGGCATGTTCACCGGCTCGATGGTGCCCGCGACGCGATCCACCGGACCGGCGCTGCCGATCCCCGCCCCGACGAGTTCCGCGTCGGCCGGCAGTGCGGCCAGGGCGTGCCGCACGATCGCGTCGACCGCGGCGGCGAGGGCCGGGGGCGTGGCCTCGCGCCCGGTGGGCTGGCGGCTGCGGCTGCCTTCGACGAGCACGCCGTCCGCCGAGACGAGGGCGGCCTCCATCTTGGTGCCGCCGACGTCGACGGCCAGGGCGTAGCGGGTCACTGCGGGTCGAGCCCGAGGTCGTCGAGGTCGAACGCGGCGCGCCACTCCAGCCCCTCGGCTTCGATGGCCGCCTGCGCTCCGGTCTTGCGGTCGACGATCACGGCGACGGCCACGACCTCGGCGCCCTCCGTGCGCAGCGCCTCGACGGCCTTGAGCGCGGACTGCCCGGTGGTCGACGTGTCCTCCAGCACGACCACGCGCTTGCCCTTCACGTCGGCGCCCTCGATCTGACGGCCGCGGCCGTGGTCCTTGGGCTCCTTGCGCACGACGAACGCGTCGAGCGGACGGTCGGTGCCGACCGAGGCGTGCAGCACGGAGTTCGCGATGGGGTCGGCGCCGAGCGTGAGACCGCCGACCGCGACGATGTCGAGGTCGGCGATCAGGTCGAGCATGATCCGGCCGATGGCGGGAGCGGCGCGGTGGTCGAGCGTGAGCTTGCGCATGTCGACGTAGTAGGTGGCCTTCTTGCCGCTGGAGAGGGTGAAGTCGCCGTGGAACACCGCCTCGTCGGTGATGAGGTCGAGGAGGGTCTGGCGGTCTGCGTCGAGTGCGGTCACGGCATCCAGTGTAGGAGGCCGCAACTAGGCTGGACGCATGCGCTTGGCCACCTGGAACGTCAACTCCATCCGCACCCGTGTCGCCCGCACCGTCGAGTTCGCCGTCCGTGAAGACATCGACGTGCTCGCGATGCAGGAGGTGAAGTGCAAGCCGGAGCAGTTCCCCTTCGCCCCCTTCGAGGAGGCCGGCTACCACGTCGAGGTGCACGGCCTGAACCAGTGGAACGGCGTCGCGATCGCCAGCCGCCTACCCATCACCGACGTGCGCACCGCGTTCGACGGCATGCCCGGTTTCGCCAAGGGTCACGAGGGCCCCGACGCTCCGCAGGAGGCGCGCGCGCTCGGGGTGATGGTCGACGGCGTGCGCGTGTGGAGCCTGTACGTGCCGAACGGGCGCTCCCTCGACGACCCGCACTACGCGTACAAGCTGCACTGGCTCGAGCAGCTGAGGCAGTCCACCGCGGCCGAGCTGTCGGCGAACCCCGACCTGCCGCTCGCCCTCGTCGGCGACTTCAACATCATCCCGTTCGACCACGACAACGGCGACCCCGACATCGTGGTGGGCCGCTCGACGCACGTCTCGCCCGCCGAGCGTGAGGCGTTCTTCGCCCTGGCCGATGCCGGTGTCACCGATGTGGTGCGCCCGCTGCTGCCCGACGGCTACACCTACTGGGACTACCAGCGGCTCAAGTTCCCGCGCAACGAGGGCATCCGCATCGACTTCATCCTCGGTTCGAAGACGCTGGCCGACGCGGTCACCGGCGCCTCGATCCATCGCAACGAGCGCAAGGGCGAGCAGCCCAGCGACCACGTGCCCGTGGTGGTGGACCTCGACTTCGGCGGAGCAGACGCCGACGACGACCTGCCGATGATCTTCTCCTGACGGAGCGCGACGACGTGCGACTGATCGCGACCGATCTCGACGGCACGCTGCTCGACCCCTCCTCCTCCGTGACACCGCGCACCCGCGCGGCGCTCGACGCGGCGCGGGAACGGGGCATCCCCGTGGTGCCCGTCACCGCGCGCCAGCCGATCGGACTGCGCGCGATCGCCGCCGACGCCGGATTCGACGGGTGGGCGCTGTGCAGCAACGGCGCCTACGCGGTGCACCTCGGCGACGGACGGATGTTGTTCGCCGAGGAGCTGCCGTCCGACACGATCCGCACGCTCGCCGATGCCCTCCGCGCGAGCATCCCCGGGCTGCTGTTCGCGAGCGTGCGCGAGGGCGGCGAGACCTTCGTCGCGCAGGACGGCTACGCGGCGATCGCGAGCCTGTCCGACCACAAGCGCGATCCGGCGACGATGGGCGGCGTGCCGCTGGAGCAGGTGCTCGCGGCGCCGAGCCTGAAGCTCGTGATCCGCCACCCGGAGCTCGCACCCGCCGCACTGTTCGACACGCTGCGCTCGCTCGGGCTCACCGGCTTCGAAGCCACCCTGTCCGGCGCGCCGTTCGTGGAGGTGATGGCCGAGGGCGTGACGAAGGCGACCGGGCTCGCGCGGCTGTGTGCGCACCTGGACATCGACCGCGCCGAGGTCGTCGCGTTCGGCGACGCGCTGAACGACGTCGAGATGCTCCGGTGGGCGGGGCGCGGGGTGGCGATGGCGCACGCGGAACCCGTGGTGCGGGACGCCGCCGACGAGGTCACCGCGACCAACGACGAGGACGGCGTCGCGCGCGTGATCGAGCGACTGCTGGGCTGACCCGCCTCAGGCGCCGAACGTGCCGACCTCCGGGGTGCGATCGGTGCGGCCGTAGCGGAGGAGCATCACGCCCGCGTCGTCGACGACCGGCGGTTCGAGCAGTCGCAGCACCGACGGGAGCGCTGCGTCGTCGAACACCTTCTTCCCCGTGCCGAGCAGCAGCGGGTACACCCACAGGTTGAGCTGATCGAACAGCCCCTCGGCGAGCAGGGTGTGCACGAAGTCGATGCTGCCGATCACGTGCACCTCGCGGTGGGTCGCGCGCAGGCGAGCGATCTCGGCGGCCAGGTCGTCGCCCACGCGCGAGCTGCCCTGCCAGTCGAGCGCGAGGTCGGGGTTCCGCGACGCCACGTACTTCGGCACCGCGTCGAAGAGCCGGCCGATGTGGCCCTCCTCGCCGTCGGTGTGCTGCGGCCAGTACGAGGCGAAGATGTCGTAGGTGCGGCGGCCGAGCAGCAGCGCGTCGAGGCCCCGCATGCCCGCGTCGACCTCGGCGCCCATGCCGGGTGAGGGGTAACCGGCCTGCCATCCGCTGAACCGGAATCCGCCCGAGGTGTCCTCCCCCACGCCGCCGGGGCCCTGGGCCACGCCGTCGAGGGTGCTGAACAGGTCGATCAGGATGCGACCGGGTGCGTCGTCGCTCATGTCACTTCTCCGTTCTCGTCGAGGGATCTTCATCCTCCTCCGCAGCACCCCACGCCCGCAGCGCCTCGATCGCCTCCCGCAGTGCGAGCCCGCGGGCGGTGAGCGCGTACGCCCGGGTGTTGTGCCGGAGCGGCAGTCGCGCGAGCACCCCGGCGGCCTCGAGCTCGCGCAGGCGCGTGGCGAGGATGTTCGTAGGGACTCCGAGGTCGCGCTGCAGATCGCCGTAGCGCTGGGGTCCGTCGAGCAGCCGCTCCACGATCAGCAGCGCCCAGCGCGCCCCGACCACGCCGAGCGCGGCACCGAGGTCGCTCACGCGTCGGCGTCGGCGTCCGGCTTCATCCAGAACGGCGAGTAGTGGTAGCCGTCGGGGTCGTCGAACTGGCGCTGGTACATGAAGGGGTAGTCGTCGGTGTCGCCGATGCGCCCGCCCGCCGCTCTCGCGCGCTCGACCAGCTCGTCGACCGCCTCGCGGCTGCCGAGGTCGAACGAGACGGTGACCTTGGACGGGGTGTCGGGGCCGCCGACGAGCTCGTCGACGCCGCCGACGCTGGCGTACATCTCGCGGCTGCCGAGCATGACGTACTGCCCGGGCGCGATGGCGAAGCACGACACGTTGTGATCGGACATCTCCTCGTTGAGGGTCCAGCCGATGGCCGTGTAGAAGGCGGTCGCGCGTTCGACGCTCTCGACCGGGCAGGTGAGGAAGAGGCTCATGCGGTGATACTTGCAAAAAACAAGTGCACGGTCAAGACCCCTCCGCGCCGCCTCCGCCGTCCGGGGGATGCGGCCCCGCCGAACGCCGCCCTACGGTGGAGGGATGCCCTTCACCCGCACGCCGACCGAGCGCGACCGCCGCGGCGACCTGCTGCTCGCCGGGGTGCTGTTCGTCGGCGCGATCCTGAGCGCCGCGCTCTCCTCCATCGCCCAGGTGTACGGCGACGAGCAGGCCCCGCTGTGGACCGCCCTCCTCTACGCCGTCGTGGTGTCCGGTCCGCTCGCGTTCCGTCGACGCTGGCCCGGCACCGTGGCCGTGGTCGTATCCGTCGCCTACTTCGCGGCCGTCACGATCCGGGTACCGGAGATCTACGTCGGCAACATCGCGATGTTCATCGGCCTCTACACCGTCGGCGCGTGGATGAACGACCGGCGCCGCGCCCTCATCGTGCGCGTGGCGATCATCGTCGGCATGTTCGTGTGGCTGCTCCTCACGATGTACCGCGACGCGATCAGCGAGGCGGACAAGGCCGAGGTGGTCGCCGGGGCGATGTCGCCCTACGTCGCCTTCATGCTGATCCAGATCCTGCTCAACGGGCTCTACTTCGGCGGGGCGTACTACTTCGGCGAACGGTCCTGGGCCGCCGCCGAGCAGCGGTCGGTGCTGGAGCAGCGCACGACCGAGCTGGAGCGCGAGCGCGAGGTGACGGCGGCGCAGGCCGTCGCCCTCGACCGGGTGCGCATCGCCCGCGAGCTGCACGACGTGGTCGCCCACCACGTCTCGGTCATGGGCGTGCAGGCCGGCGCGGCGCGCCTGGTGCTGGCCCAGGACCCCGCGCGGGCCGCCGAGATCCTCTCGGGCGTCGAGGGCTCGGCGCGCGACGCGATCCACGAGCTGCGGCAGCTGCTGGAGACGCTGCGCACGCCCGGCGGCGAGACCGCGGACGGCGCCTCGACGCTCGGGCTCGACGACATCGCCGAACTCGCGGAGGCCTCGACGGCCGCGGGACTCCCCACCGCGTACACGGTCGTCGGCACTCCGACCGCGGTGCCCTCGGTGGTCGCCGTGAACCTCTACCGCATCGCCCAGGAGTCGCTCACGAACGCCCGCCGTCACGCAGGACCGGGAGCCACGGCCGATGTGCGGGTGCGCTACGACGACGACGGCGTCGAGGTGGAGGTCGTGAACACCGGCCGCGCGATCGCCCAGTTGCGGCCGGGCCTCGGACAGCTCGGCATGCGAGAGCGCGCGACGGCCTCGGGCGGCACGCTCGAGGTGGCCCCGCGGCCGTCCGGGGGACTGCGCGTGCGCGCCCGCGTGCCGTTCGCCCCGGTCGCGGCGGGAGCGAGCCGATGACCGCGCCGATCCGCGTGCTGCTGGTGGACGACCATGCGCTGCTGCGCACCGGGTTCCGCACGATCCTGGAGACGCAGCCCGACATCACGGTGGTGGGCGAGGCCTCGACCGGAGCGGAGGCCGTGGCCCAGGCGTCCGCCCTGCTCCCCGACGTCATCACGATGGACGTGCAGATGCCCGACATGGACGGCATCGAGGCCACCGAGCGGATCGTCGCGGATCCGGCGGTCCGCGCGGCCATCGCGATCATCACGACGTTCGACCGCGACGACTATCTGTACCGCGCGCTGGATGCCGGGGCCAGCGGCTTCCTGCTGAAGAACGCCGGGGCGGAGGACCTGATCGCCGCGGTCCGCGCCCTCGCCGCGGGTGACGGCATGCTGGCGCCCGAGGTGACGCGGCGCGTGCTCGCCCGGGCGGATCACGCCCAGCACGTCGCGGTC
>NZ_SSDQ01000019.1:0-3013 GCF_004794315.1 Microbacterium sp. PF5
CGGTGCCGAGGGCGGCGACGGTCCACCCGTGCTGTCGTGCCGCGTCGGCCGCACCCGGCAGCGGCTCGGTGGCGAACAGCAGCGGGGCCGCGGCTCCCGCGGGACGCAGCAGCGCCGCGTCCTCCTCGTCGACGCGTCCGGTGACGAACACGAGCGGCCCGGGCGGGGTGCCGCCGACGAGGGCCGCGAGCTCCCGGGCCTCGCCGCGCGGGGTCACCAGGGCGAGTGCGACGAGCAGGCCGTCGCGGTCGTCCTCGTGTCCGCGGAGCGCGCCGAGCAGCGTGCCCGCGGTGTCGATCACGTCGACGCTGTAGCCCTCGGCGGCGAGGTGCAGGGCGGCCGAGGCGCACAGCGACACCGCGGACTCGAAGGCCGGGTCGGCGGCGTCGCCCTGCGGGTCCCAGCGACCGGAGCTCCGGTCGAGGACGACCAGCGCGTCGGGGCTGGACTCCTCTTCCTCCTGGCGCACCATCAGCTCGCCGCGGTGGGCCGTGGCCCGCCAGTGGATCCGGCGCATGGAGTCGCCGGGGGCGTAGCCGCGGGGGGACAGGTTGTCGCTGCCCTGTCCGAGGCGGGTCGACGAGGTGTGGGCCGTCCCTCCCGCCGCCCCGATGCGCACGGCGAGCGGCGTGAGGGCGAACACCTCCGGCACCACCGTGATGGTCCGGGTGTCGCCGAACGCCTGCTCCCGCTGCGCGAGTCCGAACGGGTCGACCGTACGGAGCATGAGGGGGCCGAGCGGCCAGACGCCGCGCCGCACCCCCGTGATGAGGTAGCTCAGCTGCGCGGTCTCGGCGGGATACTCGCCGCTGGAGTCTCCGGCGACCGCGTCGGGCAGCACGTCATGCCACAGGCCGTGCGGCACCCGCAGCGCCCGCAGCGTGAAGCGCACCGTGACCCGCGAGGCCTCCGACACCGTGAGCAGGTCGGTCGAGATCTGTCGCGCGACCATCCCTGAGCGCCGTGGCAGCCGCACCGCCAGCGCGGAGAACAGGGTGAGGGCCGCCAGGAACACGGCCATGAAGAGGAGGATGCGCGCGCCGAGCACGTTCGCCGCGACCAGGCAGCCGAACGCCGCGACGAGCGTGCCGGTGCCCCGGCGGGTGAGGAGGCGGCGTCGTCGCATGGCGGGGGTCTCAGGAGCGGGTGGCGACCGGGACGCGCACGCGCTCGGCGATCTGCGTGAGCGCGGCCTCGATGGGCTGGGCTCCGGCGCGATGGGCGCCGCGCGCGGGGAGCAGGCGGTGGGCGAACACGGGGAGGAGCAGCGACGTGATGTCGTCGGGGATGACGTAGTCGCGGCCGTCGAGGGCCGCCCACACCTTCGCCGCGCGGACGAGCTGGAGGGTGGCGCGGGGGCTGGCACCGAGATGCAGGCTCGGGTCGGAGCGGGTGGCCTGGGCGAGTGCGACCGCGTACTCCTCCAGGGCCGGGGCCACGTGCACGGCCCGCGCCCACGCGATGAGCTGCGCGACGGACGCGGCGTCGGCCACGGGCGTCACGGTGGCGAGCGGGTTCACCACGTCGCGCTGCCGCAGCATGAGGGCTTCCGCGCCCGGGTCGGGGTAGCCCATCGAGATGCGCATCATGAAGCGGTCGCGCTGCGCCTCGGGGAGGGCGTAGGTGCCCTCCATCTCCAGCGGGTTCTGCGTCGCCACCACGAGGAACGGGTCGGGCAGGCGGTGCGTGGAGCCGTCGACCGTGACCTGGCCCTCCTCCATGGCCTCCAGAAGCGCGGACTGCGTCTTGGGGGAGGAGCGGTTGATCTCGTCGGCGATCACGATGTGGGCGAACACGGCGCCCCGCTTGAACTCGAACTCCCGGTCGACCGGGTTGTACACCGACACGCCCGTGACGTCGCCGGGCAGCAGGTCGGGCGTGAACTGGATGCGGCGGACCGTGGCGTCGATGCTCGCGGCCAGTGCGCGGGCGAGCATCGTCTTGCCGACGCCCGGCACGTCTTCGATGAGCAGGTGGCCCTCGGCGAGCAGGCACACGAGCGCGCTGCGTACGGCGTCGGGCTTGCCGTCGATGACCTGGCTGATCGAGCCGAGAATCGCCGCCGTCTGGGCGGCGAATCGCTCGGCGTCGATCGTGACCGGGGTCAGGGGGGCGTTCTCAGGCATGCGATCCCTCTCACGTCGACGCAACGATGCGCGTGAATCGATCGTACGCTCCGCGCGGCGTGCGGGACCATGCCCGCGTGGGTTCGTCGCCCCGCCGCTGGTCGGGTAGAGTGGACGACGGCTCTCCGCGTGGCGGCATCCAGGCCAATTCCCCCAGGGCGGAAACGCAGCAAGGGTAACCGGGCTCTGCTGGGTGCGCGGAGGGTCTTTTCTTTTGCCGGGCCCGGTACACAGGCGTTCGTCGGACGGGCCTGCGACAATCGAGCGGTGACCGTCCCCCCTCCTTCGCGGCCGCCGCATCCGCTCGCCCGCTTCGCCTCGCCGGTGCTGCTGCTGGCGGTGATGTGGCTCGTGCAGTTCGCCGATGCCGTGCTGCCCGGATCGTTCACGGTCTTCGGTCTGCGGTCGTGGGACCTGTCAGGGCTCAGCGGCATCATCCTCGCCCCGCTGCTGCACGCGAGCTGGGCGCACCTCATCGCCAACTCTGTGCCGTTCCTCGTGCTCGGCTGCCTGGTCGCGGTCGAGGGGGCGCGACGCTTCTGGGCCGTCACCGTGATCGTCGCGGTCATCGGCGGGGTCGGCACCTGGCTCGTGAACGCTCCAGGCACGCTCACGGTCGGCGCCTCAGGCCTGGTGTTCGGCTACTTCGGCTACGTCGTGATGCGCGTGTTCGCGCCGGGGCGCGTCGCCCATCGCATCCTCTACGCCGTGATCGCCGTGGTCGTGATCGGCGTCTACGGCGGCACGATGCTCGCGGGCGTGATCGGCGTGGCCGACGGCGTCTCGTGGCAGGGGCACCTGTTCGGCGCGATCGGCGGCGGCGTCGCGGCGCTCATCGGGCGGCGCTCCCATCCGGCGGCGGGAGCCGTGCGCCCGTGACCGCGTCC
>NZ_SSDQ01000020.1:0-1821 GCF_004794315.1 Microbacterium sp. PF5
ACCGCGAGCGCGCCCGTGCCCTTGGGGGCGCCCAGCTTGTGCCCGGCGATCGACACCGCGTCGGCGCCGAGGTCGCGCAGCGGCAGCCAGCCCGCCGACTGCACGGCGTCGAGGTGCAGCGGCACTCCCCGCGCACGGGCGACCGCGGCAAGGGCCTCGACGTCCTGCACCGTGCCGATCTCGTTGTTCGCGTGCCCCAGCGCGACCAGTGCCGTGTCATCGCGGAGCGCGGCGGCGAGGGCCTGGGTGGTGACGCGGCCGTCCGGCCCCACGTCGAGCGCCGTCACCTCCACGTCGTGGAACCGCGCGAGGAACGCGGCCGACTCCAGGATCGACTCGTGCTCGATCGGCGACACCACGACGTGACGGCGCCCCGAGCTCAGCGCGCCGAGCACCAGTCCCTTCACCGCGAGGTTGTTCGCCTCGGTGCCGCCGCTGGTGAACACGACGTCGCCGCGGCGCATCCCGAGCACGTGCGCGACCCTGGCCCTGGCGTCCTCGAGGGCCTCCGCCGCCGCCTCTCCCGCGGTGTGGTGGCTGGCGGGGTTGCCGTACACCGTCGTGAGGTACGGCTGCATCGCGGCCAGCACCTCCGGGCGGACGGGGGAGGTGGCGGCGTGGTCGAGGTACAGCACGGCGTCAGTCGATCCGCAGATCCAGGCCGAGATCGAGCGCGCGGGCCGAGTGGGTGAGCGCCCCGACGGAGATGACGTCCACTCCCGTGCGGGCGATCGCGGCCACGGTGTCGAGGTCGACGCCGCCCGAAGCCTCCGCGGTCGCGCGACCGTCGATCAGCGCGACACCGGCGCGCAGCTCGTCCGGGGTGAAGTTGTCCAGCAGCACCGTGTGCGCGCCGCCGTCGAGCACCGCGGGGATCTGGTCGAGCCGGTCGACCTCGACCACGACGTGCGCGGTGTGCGGCAGTCGCGCCACGGCCTCGCGCAGCGCCGACGCCAGGTCGAGACCGGTGCGCTGCAGCACCGCGAGGTGGTTGTCCTTCGCCATGACCGCGTCGGACAGGGAGAAGCGGTGGTTGCGGCCACCCCCGCAGGCGACGGCGTGGCGCTCGAACGCCCGGAGCCCCGGGGTGGTCTTCCTGGTGTCGGCGATGCGGGCGCGCGTGCCCTCGACCGCCGCGACGTACGCGGCGGTGAGGGTCGCGATGCCCGACATGCGCTGCGTGAAGTTCAGCGCCACCCGCTCGGCGGTCAGCAGGCTGCGGGCGGCTCCGGTCACGGTCGCGAGCACGTCACCCGCAGCGAACGCGTCGCCCTCGCCCACGTGCAGGTCCACGGTGACCTCCGGGTCGGTGAGGGTGAAGGCGGCGGCGAACACCTCTCCGCCGCTGAACACGCCGGGCTCGCGGGCGACGAGGTCGGCGGTCGCGGTGGCGTCGGCGGGCAGCAGCGTCGCACTGGTCAGGTCGCCCCACGGGGCGTCCTCCTCGAGGGCGGCGCCGACCACGCGGGTGAGGGTGGCACGGGTGAGCATCAGACGGTCTCCAGGATCGGGGGACGGGCGGTGGCGGGGGCGGCGGGCTCCGCGTCCGCGCGGTGGTGGGCGCCGACCGAGATGCGGCGCGCCAGGGCAGCGGCGGCCGTGGCCTCCGCGACGTGCAGCAGGTGGGCGTCCTCGTGGTCGCGCGCGCTCTGCGGCGGCTGCTGCGCGATGATCCAGCCGCGGATGGTGCCGAGGGCGCGCTCGAGTCCCCGCGCTGTGCGGTGGAGTCCGACGTCGTCCCACATCAGCTGCTGCAGGGCGCGGCGCGCGAACGGCGGGGTGCCGGTGGTCGCCGCCGGCTCCGGCGCGGGTGTCGCGGTC
>NZ_SSDQ01000021.1:0-15703 GCF_004794315.1 Microbacterium sp. PF5
CCCACCGGAGGCACCGCGGGAGGCTGCACCGGAGGCGACCCCACCGGAGGCACCGCGGGCGACTGCACTGCAGGCGCCGCGGACGGCTGCACGGCGGGCGACTGCACCCGAGGCACCGCGGGAGGCTGCACCGGAGGTACCGCGGGAGGCGACCCCACCGGCGGCACCGCGGGCGACCCCACGGGCGGGGCGAAGGGCGCAGGCCGTGCACCCGGAGGTGGCGGCGGACCGGTGAACGCCGGGGGCTCCGGCGCGACCGCGTGCTCGCTCCACCGGTGCGTGCGGTCGCGCGACGCCGCCTCAGCGGCCGCGCGGCTGACGTCGTCCAGCAGAGCGAGGGCGTCCGCGCGCTCCAGCCCCGCGAGGATCCCGGTGATCGGGCCGGGGACGGTGTGCACCTGCGCGCCGGACACCCGCTGCGCCCGATCGATCGGCCCCTGGTTCAGCGACACGCCCTGCAGTCGGGCCAGCGGGAACACCGCGAGCTTGCGCCAGACGATGCCCCGCCGCAGCAGCAGCCCGTCCGCGGTCACCGCGTAGCCGTGGCGTCTCCAGGAGAAGGGCCGCCGCCACCACGCGCGCTGCGGCATGGTGCGGTAGGGGTCGTCCGCGGCGGGACCCACGACGCCCTGCTCCCACAGCAGCGGGATGCTCGCGGGCGGAAGGTCGGGAAGCACCAGCGCGAGCACCCGCTCGACATCGGCGCGCTTGCCCACCGGCAGCACCACGTTGAACTGCTGGCCGCTGCCGGAGGACTGCTGCGCCGCGCTCTTGCCGCTCATCCGGTTGATCTTGATGGTCCACCAGCCGAATGGACGCCACAGCAGCGACTGCGACACCTCGACCGCGAAGATGCGGCCGGGCGGAAGCGTCTCGGTGACGGTGGTGAGCAGCCCGTAGGTGATGCGCACGCCGTCCGGCGTCGGCGCGATCGAGTAGCGCAGCGACTTGGAGATCTGCGCCCAGGTGATACCGACGACGGCCACCACCATCGGCACGCCCATGCCGAGCCCGATCCCGAGCAGCACGATGCCGCCGTCCGGATCGCCGTCGACGAGGACCCCGATGATCGTGCTGCCGATCGCGATCGCGAAGATCGCACCGAAGAACACGAGCCACAGCAGACCCGAGATCACCTGCGAGCCGATCAGACGCCCCGTGGGGATCTTCACGACGCTCTCCGGCACCACGTCTTCCAGATCGACGCCCGCGATGAGGCCGGTGACCCCCTGGTTCATCGAGCCGACGAGCTGCGACCGTGCCGACGCCCGCTCCCCCGGCACCTCCGCACCCGGGTTCATGGCGGCGTGCCGGGCGGCCCGGGCACCCGACGCCAGACGCAGGATCTCCGCGCGCACGCCCTCCGCCCGAGGCGTGGCCAGGTATTCGAGCTCGACGTTGGCGTCGTTGCCCGCCCCGACCACCTCCAGCTTCGCGAGACCGATGATGCGCGCGGGGAACGGGCGCGTCAGGTTCACGCCCTGCACGCGGTCGAGCGGCGCACGCCGGTGCGACCGGAAGATGATGCCCTTGCGCACCTCCACGTGGTCGCCCGTGATGCGGAACTGCTGGAAGCGCCACACGAACCAGAAGATCGCCACGAGCACGACGACGAGCGCCAGCACCCCGAGCAGCGCCACGAGCGCCAGGTTGTTCGAGAGCACCCAGTCCACCGGATCGCCGCCGGTGTAGTCGCCGTAGTGCGCCTCCTCCGGCGTGAACATGCCGACCAGCCATGCGATCACGCGATCGCGCATGTTGGCGATCACGATGCCGGCCACGATGATCAGCGCGAGGCCGCCGTTGAACAGCGGCGTGAGCGGATGCATGCGGTGCCACTCGCCGTCGGCGAGGTTCGTCGGCGGCGCCGCGGCCTGACCGACCGCGGAGCCGGGGAGCTGCGCCTCGCTCACAGGCCGGTCCGGCGGGTCTCGGCCACCTGGATGAGCGTGTCGCGCAGGGCCTCGGCCGCCGCCTGGGTGAGTCCGGGGATCTGCACGCCCGTCGTCGCCGCCGCCGTCACCATCTTCAGCTGGGACACGCCGAACGCCCGGTCGAGCGGGCCCTGCGTGATGTCGACCAGCTGCATGCGCCCGTACGGCACGGCGATCATGCGCTGCCACAGGATCCCCTTGCGGAACACGATGTCGTCCGCGCGCAGCATGTAGCCGATCGCGCGCGCCTGCCGCGGCAGGATCACGAGCGTGATCAGGGTGATCAGGATGATCGCGCCCGCGGGGATCCAGACCCAGTCCTGCTCGAGCACGACGTTCAGCACCACCGCGGCGACGGCGACGATCACCAGGAAGATGACGTTCTGCACGATCTGCGACACGACGTACCGCGGCGAGATCTGGTGCCACGTGCCGTCGAGCTCGAGGCGTGCCTCGTTGCGCGCCGTGCGCAACTGCGTGTACGTGCCGCGGTCCAGCGCGTCGAGGTCAGTGCCCTCCGCCGGGTTCAGGGGCGCGGTCTCTGGGTTCTGAGTCATCAGGATCCTTCGGGAGGGTGCAGAACTGTTCAGCGATGAGGGCGGCCACGACGAGCACGACTGCACTCGCGATCAGCGCGGCCATCGCCACTGTCGACCCTACCGGCGGATCGATCGGCCTCGTCAGAAGGAAGAGCAGCAGTCCTGCGCCGAAGCCGGCCATGATCGCGCCGAGCAGGCTCGACGCCCGCGCCAGTGTCGCGGCACGAAGCGCGCGGAACGGGTCGATACGCGTTCCGGAGCGGACGCTGCGGCGCACCGGCCAGGCGACTCCGAGCGCCGCGATCGCGATGAGCACGAGCAGCACGGGCAGCAGCAGCGACGGCGTGAACGTGGCCCGCCCTCCCGCGGTCAGCATCTGGTCGAGCGCGAACCCCGCGGCGCCCCCGAGGAGGGCGAGCACGGCCAGCAGCCCGGCGGACGTGCGCTTCATGCGTCGCCCCGCGCCCGCAGCCCCGCCACGAGGTCGTCGACGCGTCCGTGTCCGACCAGTGCGGCGCCGGGGTCGACGTCGAGCCACGGTTCCAGCACGAACAGGCGCTCGGCCGCGCGCGGATGCGGCAGCTCCAGCCGCGGGTCGTCCGATTCGACATCGCCGTACGCGATGAGGTCGAGGTCGAGCGTGCGGTCGCCCCACCGTTCCTCCCGCACGCGCCCGTTCTCGTCCTCGATCGCGTGCAGCATGCCCAGCAGGATCTCCGGCGCCAGGCGCGTGGTGACGAGCGCGACCGCGTTGACGTAGCCCGGGGCGTCGGGGTCGGGACCGTCGAGGCGCACCGCCACCGTCTCGAACAGCCGCGAGACGCGCACGTCGCTCACCAGCGGCAGCCGACGGATGCGCTCGACGGCCGCGCGGATCGTCTCCTGCCGGTCGCCCAGGTTCGCCCCGAGCGCCACGACCGCGACAGTCTCCGGGCGACCGGGACGTGGGGCGGGAACGTCGGGCGGGCGCGTGAGATTGCGGCTCATACCGTGATGTCCTCCAGGGTCTCCGGCGCCCGGGTGCGGTGCACCGTGACGGCCACATCGGCGAACTCCAGCGGGATGGGCGCGTGCGGCTTGTGCACCGTGACGGTGACGCCCTGCACGCGACGGTCGTCGAGGGCGACCGCGGCGATGCGCTCCGCCAGGGTCTCGATGAGGTTGACCGGCTCGCCGGCGACCACCGCGGCCACGCGTTCCGCCAGCTCGCCGTAGTGCACCGTGTCGGCCACGTCGTCCGATCCGGCGGCCTGCTCCAGCGAGAGCCGCAGACGCAGGTCGATCGTGAACTCCTGCCCCTCCTCGCGCTCGTGCGCGTAGACCCCGTGGCGGCCGAACACCGTCAGCCCTGTCAGCACGATCTCGTCGAGGAAGTCCATGCCTCTAGCGTACGGCGCGGCTCCGACGCCGCCTCAGCCGCGCCAGGCTTTCGCGACCGCGAGCGCGTCGCGCGTCGCGGCGACGTCGTGCACCCGGACGGCCCAGACCCCGGCCTGCGCGGCGAGGGCGCTCGTGACGGCGGTCGCCAGATCGCGTCGCGCCTGCGTCACCTCGCCGTCTTCGGGCCGTGCGCCCTGCAGCACCTCGGCGAGGAACCGCTTGCGCGAGGTGCCGATGAGCACGCGGGGGCCGAGCGCGACGATCTCGTCGAGGCCGCGCAGCACGTCCCAGTTCTGTGCCCCGGCCTTGGCGAAGCCGATCCCGGGGTCGAGGATCACTCGCGACGGGGCGATGCCGGCGGCGGCGGCCTCCCCCAACCGCTCCTGCAGCTCGCCCGCGACGTCGCGCGCCACCCTGCGGTACTCCGCCCTCGCGTACATGTCGTCCGAGAAACCGCGCCAGTGGCCGATCGCGTAGTCGGCACCCGACTCGGCGACGGCCGCACGCATGTCCGGATCGGCGAGGCCGCCCGACACGTCGTTCACGATCCGGGCGCCCGCGCGCACGGCCGCCGCGGCCGTGGCGGCGTTCAGCGTGTCCACGCTCACCGGCACACCGGCCGCCGCGAGCTGCTCGATCACGGGGAGCACGCGACGCTGCTCCTCGTCTGCACCGACACGCTCCGCGCCCGGCCTGGTCGACTCCCCGCCGACGTCGAGCACAGTCGCGCCGTCGGCCCGCAACCGCAGGCCGTGCTCCACCGCGCGCTCCACGTCGAAGTAGCGGCCGCCGTCGCTGAACGAGTCGGGCGTGACATTGACGATGCCCCAGATGCCGGTCATCAGCACGCGCCGGCGGACGGGACGGACATGCCGATCAGGGTCACGAGCTCGGCCCTGGCGACGGCGTCGGTGTACTCCCCGCGCGCGGCGATCGTGAGGGTCGACGCCTCGGTCTGCCGTCCGCCGCGCATCGTGACGCAGCCGTGGCTCGCATCGAGCACCACCAGCACGCCCCGCGTGTCGAGGTGCTCGGCGATCGTGTCGGCGATCTGCTCACCGAGCCGCTCCTGCACCTGCGGCCGTGCCGCGAGGATCTCGACCACGCGCACCAGCGCCCCGAGGCCGACGACCTGCTCGCCCGGAAGGTAGGCGATGTGCGCGTGCCCGGCGAACGGCAGCAGGTGGTGCTCGCACACCGAGCGGAACCGGATGTCGCGCAGCAGCACCGCACCGGACGGCAGGGTGTCGGGGGCAGGACCGCGCGTCACGCTGATCGTGTGCGCGAGGGGCGCTCCGGGGTCCTCCCCCACGCCGGAGAAGAACTCCGCGTAGAGCTCCGCCATGCGCGCCGGGGTCTGCTTGATGCCCGGCCGGTCCGGGTCCTCGCCGATCGCCTCCAGCAGCTCGCGGGTGAGCCGCTCGACGCGCTCCCTGTCGACCGTCACGTCACGCCGTCGCGGGGCGGGGGTTGCCTGCTCCTGCCGATCCCTGCTGCGCACGCGGGGCAGCGGACGGCGCCTCGACGGAGGCCGCGAGCGACACGTCCTTCTTCGGGACCTCGATCGGCGGGCGCTCCGACACCGGACGGTCTTCGCTCGACAGCCACAGCGGGCGCTCGGGCAGCTTCTTGACCTCGGTGAAGATCTCAGCGATGCGGTTGTGGTCGAGGGTCTCCTCCTCGAGCAGCGCCAGCGCGAGACGGTCGAGGATGTCGCGGTTCTCGCTGATCACCGCGTACGCCTCGTTGTGCGCCTGCTCGATGAGGGCGCGCACCTCGGCGTCGACCCGCTCCGCCACCTTCTCGGAGTACTCGCGACCGCGGCCCATGTCCCTGGCCACGAACATGTCGCCGCCCTCGGTGCCGAGCTTGACCGGGCCGACCTGCGTGGTCATGCCGTACTCGATGACCATCTTGCGGGCGATCGAGGTCGCCTTCTCGATGTCGTTCGATGCCCCGGTGGTCGGGTCGTGGAAGACGATCTCCTCCGCGACGCGGCCGCCCATCGCGTAGGTCAGCTGATCCTGCAGCTCGTTGCGGGTGACGGAGTACTTGTCGTCGATCGGCAGCACCATCGTGTAGCCGAGGGCCTTGCCGCGCGGGAGGATCGTGATCTTGGT
Source organism: Microbacterium sp. PF5 (assembly GCF_004794315.1). Taxonomy (NCBI): domain Bacteria; kingdom Bacillati; phylum Actinomycetota; class Actinomycetes; order Micrococcales; family Microbacteriaceae; genus Microbacterium; species Microbacterium sp. PF5. The sequence goes on from NZ_SSDQ01000021.1 coordinate 5,974, forward strand.
CACCGGGTCGGTGTAGTTCATCGCGGCGGCGGCGAGCGCGTGACCACCCTCGTGGTACGCCGTGATGAGCTTCTCCTTGTCCTTCATCACGCGGGTGCGGCGCTGCGGGCCGGCGATCACGCGGTCGATGGCCTCGTCGAGGGCGCGGTTGTCGATCAGCTGCGCGTTCGACCGGGCGGTGAGCAGAGCGGCCTCGTTGAGCACGTTCGCGAGATCGGCGCCGGTGAACCCCGGGGTCTTGCGGGCGACGACCTCGAGGTCGACGCTCTTCGACAGCGGCTTGCCCTTGCTGTGCACCTCGAGGATCTTCTGCCGGCCCTTGAGGTCGGGCGCGTCCACGCCGATCTGGCGGTCGAAGCGACCGGGGCGCAGCAGCGCGGGGTCGAGGATGTCGGGGCGGTTGGTGGCCGCGATCACGATGACGTTCGCGTTCGGGTCGAAGCCGTCCATCTCGACGAGCATCTGGTTCAGCGTCTGCTCGCGCTCGTCGTTGCCGCCGCCCATGCCGGCGCCGCGGTGGCGGCCGACGGCGTCGATCTCGTCGATGAAGATGATCGCGGGGGCGTTCTCCTTCGCCTGGCTGAACAGGTCGCGCACGCGCGAGGCGCCGACGCCGACGAACATCTCGACGAAGTCCGAGCCGGAGATCGAGTAGAAGGGGGCACCGGCCTCCCCGGCGACGGCACGGGCGAGGAGCGTCTTGCCGGTTCCGGGAGGGCCGTACAGCAGCACGCCCTTCGGGATGCGGGCGCCGATCGCCTGGAACTTCGCCGGGTCCTGCAAGAACTCCTTGATCTCGTGGAGCTCCTCGATCGCCTCGTCGGCACCGGCGACGTCGGCGAACGTGACGGTGGGCGTCTCCTTGTTGACGAGCTTGGCCTTGGACTTGCCGAACTGCATGACCTTGCCGCCACCGCCCTGCATCGACGACAGCAGCCACCAGAACAGCAGGCCGAGGAGCACGAGCGGGAGGAGGAGCGAGAGGAAGCCGTCGAACCAGGTCGCGCGCGGCACCGCGTCGTTGAAGCCGTCCTTCGGGGCGGCGGCGTCGATCGCGGAGACGACCTCGTCCGCCCGCGCCTCGACGTAGTAGAACTGCACGTTCTCGGAACCCTCGAACGGCTTCGACAGGGTCATGTCGACGCGCTGGTCGCCGTCGGTCGTGACGACCTCGGTGACGGTCTTGCCCGAGAGGAGCTCGAGGCCCTGCTGCGTCGTGATCTGCTTCGGCGCACCCAGGTTCGAGATCAGCAGGAATCCGCCGAAGAGCAGCACGCCGATCAGTGCGACGTAGATCAGCGGGTTGCGGGTGAGCTTCTTCACATCCATGGTCGGATCAGCGTATCGCCTCCCCGCTAGGGGGCCGCTGTGCGTTCACCCACGGCGCAACGGTTCCGCGGGGCGCGCTGACCCGACGAAGGCTCAGCTGTAGACGTGCGGCGCGAGGACCGCGACGTCGCGGAGGTTGCGGTAGCGCTCGGCGTAGTCGAGGCCGTAGCCCACCACGAACTCGACCGGGATGTCGAAGCCGACGTACTTGCAGTCGATCTCGACCTTCGCGGCCTCGGGCTTGCGCAGCAGCGCCAGCACCTCGATCGACTCGGCACCGCGCGACTCGAAGTTCTCCAGCAGCCAGCTCAGGGTGAGGCCGGAGTCGATGATGTCCTCCACGATGAGCACGTGCTTGCCGTGCAGGTCGGTGTCGAGGTCCTTGCGGATCTGCACGACGCCGCTGGACTTGGTGCTGGCGCCGTAGCTCGACACCGCCATCCAGTCCATCGGGGCGTGGAACGGCAGAGCCCGCGCGAAGTCGGCCATGACCATGACCGCCCCCTTGAGCACGCCCACCAGCAGGAGGTCTTTGCCTTCGTAGTCGGCCGCGACGCGCGCGGCGAGCTCTTCCAGCTTCGCGGTGATCTCCTCCTCGGTGACGAGGATCTGTGCAAGGTCGTCCTGGATCTCCGCGGCGCGCATGGATCGATTTTAGGCGACGTCGCCGGATGCTCCGACCCCGGCGGGCGGCATCGACGTCAGGAGCGGATCTCGTCGTGGTCGCCGCGGGTCGTGCGGGGGCTGAGGACCGAGAGCTCGACGGTCTCGAACTTGCCCTCCTCCGTGCGCACCCAGGTCACCTCGACGTACCAGTCGTCCTTCACGTAGGCGTCCGCGGTCCGCCGGCCCTCTCCGGTCTCGCGCGCATCGGTGTGCTCCCACCCGTCGTCGAGCAGACCCGCCGCGATCGCCTTCGCCGCGTCCTCGGAGGCTGCGGCGCGCTGCACCGGCTCGACGTAGACGTCCACCTGCCACCAGACCTGGTCGTCGGGCGACGGGTCGGCGGAGACCGGGTTCTGCACCATGCGTCCGCTCGACTCGACGTCGGGAGCGGTCGTCGGGGCCAGCTCCGCCGGGATCATGCCGACCATCTCGTCGGCCAGCGCCTCGGCCTCTGTCCGGTATTCGTCGAGTCGGCTCTCGTCGGTGGTCATGGTGCATCCTCCCAGCGTCAGGGCTACGAGGACGCCGGCCATCAGCGCGATGGCACGTGCGGTCCTGGTCATCCCTCGATCCTCGCGTACTCCGGCACGAAGTCCGGCTTGTCGATGCCGTCGGTGCGCACCGGGGCCTGGACGATCGGGGCGCCACCCGGCACCACGATCGGCCGCGGGTTGTAGACGTCGTCCGGCGCGAACAGCATCGCGTCGCCGCCGGTGATCACGGCGATGATGTTGTCGAAGGCCACGGAGCGCGGGTCGTACACCGAGCTGTGGCTGTCGATACCGCGCGGTGTGCCGTTCCCCTCGACGTTGTAGTCCTCCAGGTCGACGACGCGTCCGCCGCGCTCGTCCTGGATCCACCCGGTCTCCAGGCGCGTCACGCCGTCGGCCGTGAGTGGCGACTGCCCGTGCATCTGGCCGGCACCGTTGCCCTGGATGAGACCGACGACGAGATCGCCGCGCGCCATCATCGAGTAGTGCGGCACGCCCGAGGTGTGCGGAAAGTCCTCGACGCCGCTCACTCCCGCCCCCATCCCGGCCGCCGAGACGTAGAGGATGCGGTCGGCGACGAGCCCGGCCTTCTCCGCGAGGCCCACGGTCGCGCCGCCGTAGCTGTGCCCCAGCACGGTCAGGGTCGAACCGCTCGGCTTGTCGATCCCGGCGACGAAGTCCACGAGCTTCGGGGCGAGGTCGCGCGAGTAGGAGGCATCGGTCGGACCGGGGAGCTCCAGCTGCGGGAACGTGCCGCCGGCCCACTGGAACACGGCCGTGTCGGGTCCCGCCGAGCGGTACAGCTGCGCGCCGGTGCCGTCGCCGAAGCTGGTCATCGTGGTCGTGGTGCCCGGCACCGACACGGCGACGTTGCGGATCCAGGCGGGGATGTCGCCGGTCGTCGGGTCGATGGGGCCGTGGTAGGTGCCCACCGCGTCGGCACCAGGGTCGAACACGACGACGCGCGCACCGGCGCCCTTGTCGGTGTGCTTGCGTTCGCTCTCGTCCCACCACGTGTAGTCCTGGTCGAGCAGGCTCTGCCAGTAGTCGATCGGCTCGCGCAGCTTCGCGATCTCGTCGAGGTAGCCCTTCGCCTCCCACGCGTCCGCGCGGTCGCCCGTCTTGAGGCTGTCCACGAGCGCCTGCAGCCGGGCGATCTCAGCCTCGCGTCGCGCGATCTCGTCGCGGATGTTCTTGTGGTTCGCCGTGACGCGGTCGCGGATCGGGATGCCGTTGAGGTTGCCGAGCAGGAGGGAGGATGCCGCCAGGAGCGCCGTGCGGGTCTCCTCGTCCATCGCGTTCCACGTCTCGCGGATGATGCCGGGGTCGCCCAGCCCGGCGAGCGACTCCGCCGTGATGCCGTTCACGTCGCCGGCCCAGATGAGCCCGGCGGCCGAGAAGCCGCCGGGGCCGACCTTCCCGCCCTGGGTCACGGCGACGACCAGGGGCACCGCGGCGAGCGCGGTCGCGGCGCGCTGATCGATCGTCGCGCGCTCGTCGGCCAGCGCGTTGTAGGAGGAACGGGCGGCGTGGTACGCGTCGATCGCCGCCTGCCAGCGGTGCAGGTAGCCCGGGTCGTCCAGGTACATCCACGACGGCAGCACCGCGTCCCAGGCCAGCGCCCACCCGGTGACGAACTCGCTGGCGGCGTTGAGCGCCTCGGCGCGGCGGACGAAGATGTGGTCGTAGGCGTTCTGCGCCGCCCTGAGTCGACGGGCGGCCTCGCCCTTCAGCGCCTCGAGGTCGGTGGCGTACGTCGTGATCGCGGCGGAGATGCCGTCGAGGCCCTCCGCGGCCTCCCCGAACCGCTGCGCGAGGAGCAGGACGCGTGCACCGAGGGCGTCGGACGCGGAGGCGGTCATCGACGTCAGACCCGCGAGCGCGGTGTCGGCGTCGCCCTTGCGCGCGCGGGCGGAGGTCGCGCGGGTGGTGAACGCGGTGGCCGCCCCGTTCACCGCACCCACGTCGCCGCGGGCGGGGTCGTCGATCAGTCCGGGCAGGCTCATCGTGCCGCCTGCGCGAGAGTGTCGTCCGACGCGGTGAAGGTGCTCGCCGCCGCAGCCGCGTCGGAGGCCGAGTTGGCCGCCGTCTGCGCGAGGGCCGAGAGGGCCTGCGACACGAGCGACTCGATCTCGCCGAGCGCCGCCTCCACCGTCGGCGAACCGGTACCGGCGAAGGACAGGCACGAGGTGACGACCGGCGCACCCGCCGCGGTCAGTCGCGCTCGGGCCGCCTCCAGCGTCTCGCCCTGCACATCGAGGTCCGTCATCGATGCTCCTTCCCCCCGTGCCTTCACGATAGGAGCAGGCCCCGGTCGCGGTCGATGGGGACATCTCCCCATCCGCGCACGAGCGCACTACTGTGAGCGGGACACGGGCGGACGCCCCCGACGGAAGGATCCCCATGGCCCTCGACGACATCCTCAGCCAGGTTCCGATCGACGACATCGCGAAGAAGCTCGGCGTCTCGCACGACGAGGCGAAGACCGCGGTCGAGCAGGGCGGCGCGGTGCTGCTCGGCGGGCTGGCGAAGAACGCGGAGACCCCCGAGGGCTCCGACGCGATCCAGAAGGCGCTCAAGAAGCACGAGGGCGCGACGGGCGCCGCCTCGGTCGACGACATCGATCAGGCCGACGGCGGCAAGATCGTCGCGCACATCCTCGGGTCGAAGGAGAAGGAGGTCACCACGCAGCTCACCGAGTCGAAGGCGACCCCTGGTATCGACTTCGGCAAGCTCCTGCCGATCCTCGCCCCCATCGTGATGGGGCTGATCGCGAACGCGACGAAGGACAAGACGGCGAAGACGGAGCCGACGGCCGAGGGCTCCGGAGGGATCGGCGATGTGATCGGCGGCATCCTCGGCGGCGGCGGTCAGAGCGGCTCGGGCTCGGGCGGCGGCCTGGGCGACGTGCTGGGCGGCCTGCTCGGCGGCGGCAGCGGCTCGGGTGGCGGGATCGACCTGGGCGGCATCCTGGGCGGGCTGTTCGGCGGCAAGAAGTAGCGATCGCCCGACCTGCCGCGCCCGGCGACTCAGCGCCCGGCGGCGGTGAACACGAGGCGCCCACCCTGGCGCCGCGCCGAGCAGCCGGGCAGGTCGATGGGGCCCTGTCCGCTCCAGTCGGTGACCAGGCGGGCGACCTCGACCGTCTGGGTGCGGGTCAGGCTCACGCCGAACTCGCTGTCCACCACGAGGCGGATGATGCGGTTGCGCAGCGCGGCGGGGTTGGCGGCGAGGGCGGCGACGCTCACGGAGATGCCGGCCTCGGCGTGCTCGACGATGTCCTCGATGGTCTCGTGGATCATCTCGTCGAACGCCTCCGCGTCCTCGCGCAGCTGCTCGGCCGTGCGGGCCAGGGCCTCCGCGATCCCGGGGCCGAGCTCGGCCTCCAGCACCGGCAGCACGCGGTCGCGCACGCGGACACGGCTGTACCGGTCGTTGCGGTTGTGCGGGTCGTCCCAGGCGTCGAGCCCGGCCGCCACGCAGAAAGCCCGGGTGGTCGCACGGCGCACGCCGAGCAGCGGCCGAAGCCACCGCACACCGTCGCCGTCGGCACGCTCGACGGCCATGCCCTGCAGGCTCGCGGCGCCGGAACCCCGGGCGAGCCCGAGCAGCACGGTCTCCGCCTGATCGTCGAGCGTGTGGCCGAGCAGCACCGCCGCGGCCCGGAGGTCGTTCGCCGCGTCTCGCAGCACGCGGTACCTCGCGTCGCGGGCGGCCGCCTCCGGTCCGCCATCGCCCGACACCTCGACCCGGACGACGAGGGGGTCGAGGCCCAGGTCCGCGGCGGTTCGCGCGGCCCGCTCGGCCACCGCGGCGGAGTCGTCCTGCAGCCCGTGGTCGACCGTGACGGCGGCGACGCGGAGACCTCGCTTGGGGGCCTCGAACGCGGTGGCGGCGGCGAGCGCGAGGGAGTCGGCACCGCCCGACAGCGCGACGATCACGGAGCTCCCTTCGGGGAGGTCGGCGAGCGCGGTGCGCACAGCGAGGCGGATCTCGGCGACGGCGGGATCGAGCGGCGGCATCACTCCACGCTAGGGCACCGCCAGCGCCTCGCGGCCCCCTGGCTCCCGCCCACCCTCGCCGATATTCTGGCGCGGTGACCGAGAACGCGAGGCCGTACCTGTATCGGACCGAGCGGTTCACGGCCTTCGTCGACGCGGTCGTCGCGATCGCCATGACGCTGCTCATCCTCCCGCTGCTGGAAGCCGTCTCCGACACGGCGGCGGGGAATCGGAGCACGGCCGAGTTCTTCACGGAGCACTCCGGCCAGCTGCTGAGCTTCGCGCTGAGCTTCCTCCTCATCGCGGTGTTCTGGATGGGGCATCACAGCCAGTACCGCGACGTCGAGCGGATCACCCCGGCGCTGCTGTGGATCAACGTGGGCTGGATGGCCACGATCGTGTGGCTGCCGGTGCCGACGGCGATGCTCGGCCAGCTCGACTCCGATCCGCTGCAGGCGGTCGTGTACATCGGGACACTGATCGGCACGCAGGTCACGACCCTCGGCGGCTGGCTCTACCTGCTGCGCCACCCGCAGCTCACCACGGCGTCCGCGTCGGTGCTCCGCGCGGGCGTCGTCGGCGACCTCGCCGCGATCATCCTGTTCGCGATCGCCCTGGTCATCGCCGCGCTCGCCGCGCCGAACGGCTACGCCGCGCTCCTGCTCCTGCTGCTGAACGGGCCGCTCGCGCGCCTGCTGAACCGGCGCGCACGCGGTCACCGCACGGACGTCGAGCCGCCGGCCCGCGAGTAGGCTGGTCGGCGGCATCCAACCGAACTTTCTGAGGAGCACACGCATGGGCGCACACGACGCCGTCATCGAGATCCCGCGCGGCAGCCGCGTGAAGTACGAGGTCGACCACGAGACGGGGCGCGTGCACCTCGACCGCGTGCTGTACACGACCTTCGGCTACCCGGCCGACTACGGCTACTTCGACAACACGCTCGGCGAAGACGGCGATCCGCTCGACGTGCTGGTGCTGCTCGACCACGCGATCTACCCCGGTGTCGTCGTCGAGGTCCGCCCCGTCGCGGTGCTCAAGATGAGCGACGAGGCCGGCGGCGACGACAAGCTGGTCGCGGTCCTGTCGAAGGACCCGCGCTGGGCCCACATCCAGGACATCGACGACATCGCCGAGTACACGAAGAAGGAGATCGCCCACTTCTTCGAGCACTACAAGGACCTGGAGCCCAACAAGTGGGTCAAGGTCGACGAGTGGGGGAACGCCGCCGAGGCGCAGCGCATCCTCGACGAGGCGATCGCCCGGTTCGGCGAGCAGGGCCACTGAGCTGATGCAGAAGACCCCCGGAGCACGACGCTCCGGGGGTCTTCTGCTGCGCGACCGATCTCAGACGGAGATGCCCCGGTCGGCCATGAAGTTGATGGGGTTCGTGTAGCGGCCGTTGATGTACACCTCGAAGTGCAGGTGGCAGCCGAACGAGCCGCCCGTGTTGCCGGCGTAGGCGATGACCTGTCCGGCCTCGACCCACTGGCCGTTGCGGACCGCGAAGCCACCCGGCTTGATGTGCGCGTAGCCCGTGGCGACACCGCCGCCGTGCTGGATGCGCACGTAGTTGCCGTACCCGCCGTTGTAGAAGGCCGCGTCGACGGTGCCCGAGTGCGCCGCGTAGATCGCCGCTCCGCAGCCGTTCGCGAGGTCGACCCCGTAGTGCCAGCTGGACGAGCAGCCGCGGGAGTTGCACTGCTGCGAACGGGGACCGTAGCCGGAGCTGCGGTAGCCGCCGTGCGGACGGACCCATCCCCCGGAGCCCGGAGTTCCTCCTCCACCGCTGTTGCCCCCCGCGTTCGCGGCGGCCTCCTCGGCAGCACGGCGCTCGGCCTCCTTGCGGGCGGCCTCGACGCCGGCCTGGTACTGCGCGACGGTGGTGGCGGTGGTGTCCTTGAGCGCGGCGAGCTGCGCCTGCATGGTCGCCAGGTTCGCGGACTGCTCGTCGAGGGCGGCCTGCGCCGCATCGGCCGCCTGCTGCGCGGCGACCATCTTCTCCTCGGCGATCTTCTGCAGCCGGTCGCGCTCGTCCCGCGCGACGACGGCCTGGTCGCTGAGCGACTGCGCGGCGTTGCGGGCGGCGACGGCGTCGTCGTACACCGAGCGGTTGTACTCGAGCAGCTTGTCCATCGAGCCCAGTCGCGCAAGGAGCTCATCGGCGTTGCTGGCCGATCCGGCGAAGAACAGCTCGAGCGAGGTGTTGTCGCCGCCGTTGCGATACAGCTGCGCGGCGACCTGCCCGGCCTTGCGGGCGGACTCGTCGGCCGCGGCGGCCTGGGCGTCGGCCTTCTCCTGCAGCGCGTCGGCTTCGGCGATCGCGGCGAAGTAGGCCTGCTGGGCGTTGTAGAACTCGTTGGACGCAGCCTCGGCGGCGGCCTGGGTCTCGGCGACCTTCTGCGTCAGCGACTGGATGAGGCCTTCGATCCGCGAGACCTCGGCCGCCTTGGCGGCTTCGTTCTGCTTGGCGCGCTGCACGTCGTCCCAGCTCGGGTACGACGCGGCGTAGGCGGCGGAGACGCCCGACGAGATGCCGAAGGCGCTGAGGGCGACCACGCTGAGGGCGCCGAGGCCGATGGCCCCGCGACGGCTGATGCCCGCCTTCCAGAACGCATGGCTCTCGGCCGGACTGGGCGCGCAGCCACACTCCGCGGAGGCGGCGGAGGCAGCATCCACCGGATTCTTGTCGTTCACGCGGCCCCTTCCGCCGGTTTCACAGATGTCACACTAACAACAACATTCACATCCGCACCAGCGAAATGGCACGGCCCCCGCAGCACCATCGTGACCTCCATGGTCCTCCCGAAACACGCCCGGGGGAAGACGCATCGCCCTCGATTCGCGATTTGCTCGCGTCATCCCTTATGCTTGAGCGTCGGCAAGGAAGTCCTCCCGGGACTGACTCGGCCCCATCGTTTAGCGGCCTAGGACGCCGCCCTTTCACGGCGGTAGCACGGGTTCGAATCCCGTTGGGGTCACTCCATCCGATACAATTGAAAACACCAGTATGGCCCTGTAGCGCAGTTGGTTAGCGTGCCGCCCTGTCACGGCGGAGGTCGCGGGTTCAAGTCCCGTCAGGGTCGCTCCGTGCGACGAGCTCTTTCTTCGGAGAGGGCTCTTCGTCTAGGACGCGGCAGCACCATCGCCGCGCGGCTCTGTAGCTCAGTTGGTAGAGCGTTCGACTGAAAATCGAAAGGTCACCGGATCGATGCCGGTCGGAGCCACAAGGCTGATCATTAC
>NZ_SSDQ01000022.1:0-13591 GCF_004794315.1 Microbacterium sp. PF5
AGGCCGTCGCCCGTCTCCGCGACGCCGCCGGGGGAGCACCCGTCACGCTGCACCGCGCCATCGACGTGACCGCCGACCCGGTCGCCACGCTCCGCACCGCGCGCGAGCTCGGGCTGCGCCGCGTGCTCACCTCGGGCGGAGCGTCCGCCGCGATCGACGGCATCGACACGCTGCGCGCCCTGGTCGCCGCGGCCGAGGGCGCGATCGAGGTCATGGCCGGCAGCGGCGTCGACGTCGCGAGTGCCCCCGTGCTCGCCGAGACCGGCATCGACGCGCTCCACTTCTCCGCCAAGCGCACGGTCGTCGCTGAGGGCGGCGTGCGCATGGGCTCGGCGTCCGACGGCGTGGGCGGCTACGAGGTCACCGACCGCGACATCGCCGTCGCGATCAGGGACGCGCTCCCGGGGCGCGACCGGTAGGGTCGCAGCGTGACCGACACCCGCGAGTTCACCGATTCCCACGGCATCGCCATCGTCTACGACGTCCACCCGGCTGCGGGCGAGCCCCGCGGCGTCGTGCAGCTGCTGCACGGCGTGGGCGAGCACGCCGGCCGCTATCCCGCGCTGATCGCCGCGCTCACCGGCGCGGGCTTCCACGTGTACGCCGACGACCACCGCGGCCACGGGCGCACCGGTCTGCGTCAGCACGGCGACCCCGAGAAGCTGGGGCGGCTCGGCCCCGGCGGACTCCGGGCGGCGAAGGACGCGATCTGGCAGCTCACCGGCATCATCCGCGACGAGAACCCCGGCCTGCCGCTCGTGCTCCTCGGGCACTCGTGGGGGTCGTTCCTGGCGCAGATGCTCGTGAACGAGCACGCCGAGGCGTACGACGCGGTGATCCTCTCCGGCTCGGCACTGCGGACCCCGCGGTCGCTGAACCCCGCGCCGCTGAACGCCGCGTGGGCCGCCGACGACGCGACCGGATACGAGTGGCTGAGCCGCGACCCCGCGGTGTGGAAGTCCTTCGAGGAGGACCCGCTCACCACGGGCGTGCCCCTCCTGAAGCTGTTCGGTCCGCTCGACGCGGCGCGGCTCTACGGTCGTCCGGCGAAGCACCTCGCCCGCGACCTGCCGATGCTCCTCCTGGTCGGCCGCGACGACCCGGTCGGCGGTCCGCGCAGCGTCCACAAGCTCGCCGACGAGTACCGCCGCCGCTCGGGCCTCACCGACGTCACGACCCTCGTGTACCCCGACGCCCGTCACGAGATCTTCAACGAGCAGCAGCAAGACGAGGTGCGCGCCGACGTGCTCGCGTGGCTCGACGCGCACATCCCCGCCCGCTGACATCCCCGCTGCCGGGCGGCGACCCCGGTGCGAGGTCGTTATCGGCCCTCCGCCCGGCCTCGTGGGCCCCTTTTCGCACCCGCACCGGCCCGTCCGCACCCACACCCGCACGCGACCGAGGCGGACTGTGACGCGGGATGACGCGCGGTGAAGGAGTGTGACGCGAGCGCGCCGCGCCCGGCGTCGGCGACCTAGATTCGGCTCATCCGCAGCAGGGACGGGAGGGCGCGCGGCGATGGGTTTCCGGAGCGACTGGCACGAATGGCATGCGGCGCGCGAGCGCTACGCCGGCGCGGAGTACGGGCCGTCCGCGCTCGAGTCCACGAACTGGCTCATCAGCGAGCCCGCGGCCGTCGACGGCATCCCCGGGCTCTGGGCCCTCGCCGGCGACGATGGCATCCGCGGCACCGAGCTCGGTCAGGCGGGGTCGAGCGTCACCCTCCGTGGCACCCAGACCCTGCGTCTGGGCCGCCGCGAGCTGCGCGTGTTCGACCGCAACGGAGCGATCGCGCTGCGCGTGTGGAACCCCGCGCGCCCGCAGCGGGAGTGGTTCACGGCGATCGACGCCTACGCCCCGGACGAGCGGTGGCGCCTGCCCGCCACGTTCGAGCCGACGCCGGGCGAGCGGATCCTGGTGACCTCGGTCGACGGCGCCTCGCGCGAGACGGACGTGGCGGGGCGCCTGCACTTCACGCTCGCCGGAGCCCCGCACACCCTCACGGTCACCCGCACCGGCCAGGGCGCCCTGAGCGCGGTGTTCTCCGACGGCACCAGCGGCCTGGAGACGTACCGGTTCCGTTTCCTCCCGGTCGACGAGCCCGCCGAGGACGGGACGGCGGTGCTCGACTTCACGCGCGCCTACCTGCCGCCGTGCGCGTTCTCCGACCAGTTCGTGTGCCCGCTGCCGCCACCGGGCAACCGCTACTCCACGCCCATCCGCGCGGGGGAGCGCGTGGTGGTGCTCGGCGGCTGACCCGCGCGGCACGGCGCGCCTTAAGCTGGAGTCGTGCACGGTGAATACAAGGTCCCTGGGGGCAAGCTCGTCGTCGTCGACCTCGAGGTGGAGAACGACCGGATCGCGCGGTTCCGGCTCGCCGGCGACTTCTTCCTGGAACCGGACTCGGCGCTCGACGACATCAATGCGGCGGTCGAGGGGCTGCCCGTGGAGTCCGACGCCTCCGCGATCGCGGCCGCCGTCCGCGGGGCCCTCCCCGAGGGGGCGCAGCTGCTCGGCTTCACGCCGGAGGCGGTCGGCACCGCCGTGCGACGCGCCCTGGTCACCGCGCCGGGCTGGCGCGACTTCGACTGGGAGATCGTGCACGACAGGGCCGTCTCCCCGCGCATGAACCTCGCGCTCGACGAGGTGCTCACGTCGCGCGTGGGCGAGGGGCGTCGTCGTCCCACGCTGCGCATCTGGGAGTGGGACGAGTCGGCGGTCGTGATCGGCTCGTTCCAGTCGTACCGCAACGAGGTCGACCCGGAGGGCGCGGCCCGGCACGGGTTCGATGTGGTGCGCCGCATCTCCGGCGGCGGGGCCATGCTCATGGCGGCCGGCCAGATCATCACCTACTCGCTGTACGTGCCGGCGTCGCTCGTGGCGGGCATGACCTTCGCCGACTCCTACGCGTTCCTGGACGACTGGGTGCTGCAGGCGCTGCGCTCGCTCGGCATCGACGCGGTGTACCAGCCGCTCAACGACATCGCGAGCCCCACCGGCAAGATCGGCGGCGCCGCGCAGAAGCGTCTCGCCAACGGCGGGGTGCTGCACCACGCGACGCTGTCGTACGACATCGACGGTCAGGTGATGACCGAGGTGCTGCGCATCGGCCGCGAGAAGCTCAGCGACAAGGGCACCACGTCGGCGGCGAAGCGCGTCGACCCGCTGCGCAGCCAGACGGGGCTCGAGCGGGCGGAGATCATCGACCGGTTCGTGGAGACGTTCCGCTCGCTCACGTCCGCCGAAGACGGCACGATCACGCCGGAGGAGTACGCCGACGCCGAGGCTCTGGTGGAGTCGAAGTTCTCCACCGACGCGTGGCTGCACCGGGTGCCGTGACGACCTCGGACGCGGGCGCGGGCCGTCCCGTCGCCGCGGAGGGGGCGTCGCGGGGTGCGGTCGAGATCGTGGAGGGCGACAACCTCGCCGTCGCCGCGACGCTGCCGTCCGGATCGTTCACGCTGGTGTACCTCGATCCGCCGTTCAACACCGGGCGGGCGCGCGAGCGGCAGGTCGTGACCGCACGGCGGACGTTCACGACTCCTCACGACCCCGCCGACCCGGAGGCCCCCGGTGCCGACGGGCCTGATGCGGAGGCAGATCCGCGGAGTTCTGAACCCGCGGCGGCGGAGGCCGAGGTGCGGCACGGGTTCCACGGCCACGCGTACGAGCGGGTGCGGGGCATGCTCCGCGCGTACGACGACAGCTTCGACGACTACGGCGCCTTCCTGATGCCCCGGCTGGAGGAGGCGTGGCGGCTCCTGGGCGACGACGGCACGCTGTATCTGCACCTCGACTACCGCGAGGCGCACTACGCCAAGGTGATGCTCGACGCGGTGTTCGGGCGGGACTGCTTCCTCAACGAGCTGATCTGGGCCTACGACTACGGGGCGAAGTCGCGGCGGCGCTGGCCCACCAAGCACGACACGATCCTGGTGTACGTGAAGAACCCGCGCACGTACGTGTTCAACTCCGACGACGTCGACCGCGAGCCGTACATGGCTCCCGGTCTGGTCACGGCGGAGAAGGCGGCGCGCGGCAAGCTCCCCACCGACGTGTGGTGGCACACCATCGTCCCCACCACGGGTCGGGAGAAGACGGGCTATCCGACGCAGAAGCCCGAGGGGATCCTGCGGCGCATCGTCACGGCGTCGAGCCGTCCGGGCGATCGCGTGCTCGACCTCTTCGCCGGCAGCGGCACGACCGGGGCGGTGGCGTCGGCGCTGGGCCGTGACGCGGTGCTGGTCGACGACAACCCCGAGGCGGTGCGGATCATGGCCGAGCGCATGCCGCACGCCGAGGTCCGTCGCGGTTGAGGCTCAGACCGCGAGGGAGATCTTGCGCAGCGTCTCGGTCACGGTCCACACCGTGCGCATGCCGGCCGACAGGCGCATCACCGACCCGGGCCCGACCTCGACAGACGGCAGCGCGGGCTCGGTGAACTCGATGGTCGCGCGGCCAGACAGCACCACGAACACTTCGTCCTCCTCGGTGTCGCTCGCGGCGCCCGGCGTCATCTCCCAGACGCCGACCTCCGTCCCGTCCGTGGCGTCGAGCACGGCGTACGCCGCGGTCGGCGCTCCGTCGCGCACCTCGTCCGCGGGCAGGGGCTCGTGCGCGAGGGCGACGGCGCGCGCGTCCACGGGCGTGCCCGGTGTCAGCGCGGTCACGAGTCGAACCCCATGCCGAGGGCGTCGAGCGTCTTCAGGAACGGGCCGCGTCGTCCCCCGTCGTGGTCGGCGCGGTCCATCGCGGCGCGCACCAGGTTGATGCCGATCGAGGCGGCGGGCTCGGGCGGGAAGGGGATCGGCTTCTCGCGCACCATGCGCAGCTCCGTGCGCTCGGTCTCCTCCCCGGCGAGCTTGTCGAGCATCACATCCGCGGCGAACCGGGCGGCGCCCACCCCGAGCCCGGTGAATCCCGTGGCGTAGGCCACGCGTCCGCGGCGGGCCGTGCCGAAGAACGCGCAGAACCGGCTGGAGGAGTCGATCGCCCCCGCCCAGCGGTGCGTGAAGCGGAGCCCGGCGAGCTGCGGGAACGTGGTGAAGAAGTGGGAGGCGAGGCGTCGGTGGCTCTCCATCCGGTCCTCGTACGCGGGGCGCACCTTCCCGCCGAAGTGGTAGACCGCGTCGTAGCCGCCGAACAGGATCCGGTCGTCGGCGGTGAGCCGGTAGTAGTGGAACTGGTTGGCGCTGTCGGCGAGGCCCTGGCGGTTGCGCCAGCCGATCGCGTCGAGCTGCTCCGCCGACAGCGGCTCGGTCATCAGCACGTAGTCGTACACGGGCACCGTCATGAGCCGGTTGCGCTTCAGCAGCGAAGGGAACACGTTCGTGGCGAGGGCGATGTTCTCCGCGGTCACCCGTCCGCCGTCGGTCACGAGGGTGACCGGGCCGGCGTCGGGTCCCTCGATGCGGCGCACCATCGTGTGCTCGTGGATCTGCACGCCGAGCTCGACGGCCAGGCGCGCGAGCTCCAGGCCGAGCTTGGCGGGGTGCACGAGGGCCGTGCCCTCCCGGTCCCAGGCGCCGGCGAGGAACGTGGGGGAGTGCACCTCGGCCTGCACGGCGTCGCGGTCGAGGAAGTCCTCCTCCTCGCGCAGCCACTCCACCTGGTGCGGCTCCACGGCCACGGCCAGCTGGCCCGTGCGCTCGAACTCGGCGTCGAGGGCGTACCGGCGCACGGTGTCCTCGATGCCGTCGAGGTTCTGCCGCCCCAGCTCCTCGAGCCGGTCGATCTCCTCCGGCCACCGGTTCACGCCGTTCTCGTGGCCGTGCGTGATGCTGGCCTCGCAGAAGCCGCCGTTGCGCCCCGACGCGGCCCAGGCGACGCGCGAGGCCTCCAGCAGCACGACCGTGCGCCCGGGGTCGCGCTCCTTCGCCCTGATCGCGGTCCACAGCCCGGTGTAGCCGCCGCCGACGATGGCGAGGTCGGCGTGCGCCGTCCCGCGCAGCGGCGGATGCGTCGGGCGGTCGACGTCGTCGAGCCAGAAGACCGACAGGGCGGTGTCGCGCAGGGACTCGTCGATGACGGACGGCGCGGGACGCCGGCGTTCGAAGACCGTGGTGCCCATGTTCACTCCCGGGTGCGGGGACGCGTCAGCGCGTTCCCCAGTTGTAGAGGTCTTTGTACAGTCCGGCGTAGAGCAGGCTCTCGGTCTGCACGATGCCGGGGATGGTGCGGATGCGGGTGGCGATGAGGTCGATCAGGTGGTCGTCGTCCTCGCACACCGCCTCGACGAGGATGTCGAAGGTGCCGAGCGTGACGACGACGTACGCGAGCTCGGTGATCGCGGTCAGCTCCTCGGCGATCGCGCGGGGGTCGCCGGAGACGCGGATGCCGATCATCGACATGCGCCGGAAGCCGAGCTGGAGCGGATCGGTGACGGCGACGATCTGGATGGTCCCGGCCTCGGTCATGCGCTGCACCCGCTGGCGGGCGGCGGCCTCGCTGAGTCCGACCTCGCGCGCGATCTCGGAGTAGGGACGGCGGCCGTCTTCCTGCAGCAGCTCGACGATGCGCTTAGAGATGTCGTCGAGGGGCGGCTGCGGCGTCGGAGTCATGTACCGATAGTGACATTCTCAGGGGGCTGTCGCAACTGATTCCGTCGTTCGGCCCTCGTCATCCTTCAGATTCCGCGTTCGAGTGGCTACCATGGCGCCATGCACACCCCGTCGACGACGACCGAGCCCCTGCACAACTTCCTCGGCGGCCGCGCCGTGCCCGCCCACGGACCGGGACGGCTGCCCCTGATCGACCCGGCGACCGAGGAGCCGTACGGCGAGATCCCCCTGTCCGACGCCGCCGACGTGGACGCGGCCGTCGCCGCCGCGGCCGCCGCGTTCCCCGAGTGGCGCGACACCACGCCCGCGCAGCGCCAGCTCGCCCTGTTCCGCATCGCCGACGAGATGGCCGAGCGAGCGGAGGAGTTCGCCGACCTGGAGTCCCGCGACACCGGCAAGCCCCGCGCCACGCTGGTCGCCGACGAGATCGAGCAGTCCATCGACCAGCTGCGCTTCTTCGCGGGTGCCGCGCGCAGCCTCGAGGGGCGGGCCGCCGCGGAGTACGTCGCCGGACACACGTCGTTCGTGCGCCGCGAGCCGATCGGGGTCATCGCGCAGGTCACCCCGTGGAACTATCCGCTCAACATGGCGGTGTGGAAGATCGCGCCGGCGCTCGCCGCGGGCAACACCGTGGTGCTCAAGCCCGCGGAGGCGACGCCGCTCACCACGCTGCTGCTCGCCGAGATCGTCGCGCGGCACACCCCGCCCGGCGTGTTCAACGTGGTGCTGGGCGACCGCGACACCGGCGCCGCGCTGATCGCCCACCCGGTGCCGCAGATGGTCGCGATCACCGGCTCGGTGCGCGCGGGCATGGCGGTCGCCCGATCGGCCGCCGACGACGTGAAGCGCGTGCACCTGGAGCTCGGCGGCAAGGCGCCCGCCCTGGTGTTCGCCGACGCGGCGCTCGACCGCGCCGTGGAGGGCATCGTCGCCGGAGCGTTCTTCAACGCGGGACAGGACTGCACGGCCGCCACCCGGGTGCTCGTGCACGCGTCCAAGCACGACGAGCTCGTAGCGGCCCTGGTCGCCCGCGCCCGCACGCACGCGCGCACCGGCGGCCCGCACGACCGGGGCGTGCTCTACGGACCGCTCAGCAGCGCCGCCCAGCTCGCCCAGGTGCAGGGCTTCATCGACCGCCTCCCCGCGCACGCCACCGTGGCCACCGGCGGCCGCCGGCAGGGCGACCGCGGCTACTTCTGGGAGGCGACGATCGTGACCGGTGTGCGGCAGGACGACGAGGTCGTGCAGGGCGAGATCTTCGGACCCGTGCTCACCGTGCAGTCGTTCGAGACCGAGGAGGAGGCGCTGGCCCTCGCCAACGGCGTGCCGTACGCGCTCGCGGCGTCGGTGTGGACCACGGATCACGCCAGGGCGATGCGCTTCTCGCGCGACCTCGACTTCGGGTGCGTGTGGATCAACACCCACCTGCCGTTCGTGTCGGACATGCCGCACGGCGGCTTCAAGCACTCCGGCTACGGCAAGGACCTGTCCCAGTACGGCTTCGACGACTACACGCGCCTCAAGCACGTCATGAGCGCGATCGACTGACGGGCGGCCCCGGGCCGTCCGGGCTCAGCGCGGGCCGAGGAGCTTGACGCGGCGGTGCTCGCGGAGCGTGAACTGCGGGCGCTGGTCGATCTTGGTCGCCCCGTCGAGCTCCCACCCGTGCCGGGCGTAGAACCCGTCGGCGCGGTCGTTGCCGTCGAGCACCCACAGGTAGCCGCGCGTGTGCCCGGCCTCGATCATGCGCGCCTCCGCGGCTTCGAGCAGCGCATGACCCGCGCCCGTCGACCACGTGTCCGGGTCGGCGTAGATGCCGTACAGCTCGGCGTCGTCGAGACCGTCGGGGTCGCGCCCCGAGCCGAACGACGCCCACGCGATCACCGCACCGTCGCGCACCGCCACCAGGGTGCCCAGGCTCGTGGGCAGCGGGTCGGCGAAGATCCGCCGCCACCCCTCGGCGCGCTCCGAGACCGAGAGCCCGTCGAGCACCTCCTGGTCGATCAGGCCGCGGTAGGCGGTCTGCCACGAGCGCACGTGCACTCGGGCCACGGCATCGGCGTCGTCGGCGCGGGCGTCGCGGATCACGAAGGACGTCATCCCTCCACCCTAGGTGCGCGCGGCGACGGCGGAATCGGGGTGGACGCACGCGGCCGGATGTAGCATGCTGGCCGGGCACCCGAGCCGAACCACGAGCATCGACACCTCCGAGGATCAGCCGCATGTCACGACCCCTTGCCGGACCGCAGAGCCTGCTCCGGTCGCTCAACGGCCGCGCGATCCTGGAGCGGCTCGCCGACAGCGGTCCGCAGACGCGCGCGGAGCTGATGGCGGCGACCGGGCTGTCGCGCACGGCCGTGACCCAGGTGCTGCGGATGCTGGAGGCGGGCGGCGCGGTGGCGGCCGCCGGCGTCGACCGCGGTGCGCGGGGTCCCGCCGCGGGGCGCGTGGCCCTGCACCCGGGGCTCGGGGTCGCCGCCGCGGTGCACGTGGACCATCATGCCGCCCACGTCGTGCTGGTCGATGCGACCGGAACCGTGCGGGCCGAGCAGCACGCGCCGTTCCCCTCGTCCGGGGACCGGGTCGGGCACATCGCCGGGCTCGTGGCGTCGTGCCGGGAGTCCACGCGCGGCCCGCTGCACCTCGCGGTGGTCGGGGTGCCCGGCATCGTGACGGCCGACGGAGGCATCCGCGACGACCAGGGCCCGGACGGCGGTGCGTTCCGCTCGGCGCTGCAGACGGCGCTCGGGTGCCCGGTGCAGGTGGAGAACGACGTGAACCTGGCCGCGCTCGCGGAGCTGACGGCGGGGGCGGGGGCCGAGCTGAGCAGCTTCGCCCTGTTCCTGCTCGACGACGACCTCGGCGCGGGCATCGTGATCGAGGGGCTGCTGCACCGGGGCTTCTCGGGTGTCGCGGGCGAGATCATGTATCTGCCGCAGTCGCCGCTGCCGATCGGCGCCCCCGTCGTGGGGGAGGAGGTGGTGCACGACCTCGCGCTCGGTCTGGGTCTCGACGTGCGGGCGCCGCTGCTGGCCCACCTCGAAGCCGCGCAGCAGGGCGACGAGAAGGCGCGCGAGCTGGTGGCCGAGATCGGCAGGCGCCTGGTGGTGGCGGCGGGCACCGTGGCGCTCGTGCTCGACCCCGAGGCGTTCATCCTCGGCGGCGAGGCCGCGCACCCCGCGCTCGTGGAGGCGGTCGACCGCGTCGCGGAGGAGTTCGCCGCGCAGCTGCCGCTCCGGTTCCTCGTCTCGGCGTTCGGCCCGGAGGCTCCGCTCGTCGGGGTCGTGGGCGAGGCGGCCTCCGCCCTGCGCGCGCTCGTCTTCTCCCGTCTCCTCACCCCCGCGGCCGCCACCCCCCGACCCGGCCGCTGACCCCGACAGGACCCGCCATGACCACTCCGCCCCCGCTCGCCGACCGGCTCGGCCTCCCGTCCGGTGCCAGGGCGATCATCCTCAACGCCGACGACTTCGGCATGTGCCACGCGGCGAACACGGCGATCGGGAGCCTCCTCGAGCGGGGCCGCATCGACAGCGCGACCGTCATGGTCCCGTGCGCCTGGGCGCCCGAGGCGCTCGCGTTCGCCGCCGGTCGACGCGACCTCGATGTGGGCGTGCACCTCGTGCTCACCAGCGAGTGGCGGCGCTACCGGTGGCGTCCGCTCACCGGCCCCGGCACCACCCTCGTCGACGGCGACGGCTTCTTCCCGAACGAGGTCGCCGCGGTCGAGCAGGGGGCATCCGAGGCCGACGTGGCCGCCGAGCTGACGGCGCAGGTGCAGGCCGCGCTCGACGCCGGAGTCGACGTCACCCACCTCGACAACCACATGGGCTCGGTCTACGGACTGCAGAGCGGGCGCGACTTCCTGCGGCCGGTGTTCGAGCTCGCCGCCCGGCTCGGCCTGCCGTTCCGGCTTCCGCGATACCGGGAGGGCGCGGAAGCCGACCAGGAGCTGCAGGCGAAGCTCGCGGAGGCCACGGCCGCCGCCGATGCGCTCGGCGTGGAGATCATCGACCGGCTGTGGACGCACCCGTTCGAGCTGGCCGGTGAGGGCACGGCGCAGGAGGAGACGTACGAGCGGGTGCGCGACGGGTTCCTCGACGTGCTGCGGGCCGTGCCGCCCGGCGTGACCGAGATCTACCTGCACCCGATGACCGACGGCGCCGAGCTGCGCGCCGCCGTCGACTTCGGGGCGGCCAAGCGCGGCTACGAGCTGCGGCTGCTCGACGACCCGCTCGTGGAGCAGACGATCGACGACGAGGGCCTCGTGCGGGTCGGCTGGCGCGACCTGCGCGACCTGCAGCGCGGGGCGGCCCGGTGACGGCGCTCGCGGACCGGCTGCGCGACCGTCGCCTCGACGCGGCCCCGACGCGGGCGCAGTCGATCGCGTTCGGGGCGTCCGGGTTCCCCACGCAGCTGATGACGCAGACGTTCTCCGCGTTCGTCGTCTACTTCTACGTGTCGCACCTCGCGGTGCCCGCCACCTGGGTGGCCGTCGCGATGGTCGCACACGGCATCCTGAACGCGGCGCTCAACCCGCTGGTGGGCGCGCTGTCCGACCGGATCCGCACGCCGTGGGGCCGCCGCATCCCGTGGATCGGCCTCGGCATCGTGCCGCTGGTGGTGGCGTTCGCGCTGGTGTGGATGCCGCCCGACCTGCCCGCGGACGGCCTCATCGCCTGGTTCCTGGTGGTGGTCGCGGTCTACGACATCGCGTTCGTGGTGGTGGTGCTCAACATCTCGGCGCTGTTCCCGGAGATCTTCCGCACGACGGAGGAGCGCGCGCGGGGCAACGTGCCGCGGCAGATCTTCGCGATCCTCGGCATGGTGCTCGGCACGGCGGGCGCCCCGGCACTGTACGACGCGATCGGCTGGCCGGGCATGGCGCTCGTGCTGTCCGGCGTGTGCCTCGTGCTGCTGGCGTGGTCGTTCTTCGGCGGCATGATCGAGCGGCGCGTGCCGGAGGCGGCGTCGGAGGCGATGCGCTGGCGCGACCAGCTCACCTACACGTTCCGCAATCGGGCGTTCGTGCCGTACGTGCTGGGGTCGCTGTGCGTGCAGACCTCGATCGCGGTGATCCTCGCGTCGGTCCCGTTCTACGTGCGGTACTCGCTGGGTGCGGCGGAGGGGGAGGGCAGCCTGCTGCTCGGCGCGATCTTCGTGACCGCGATCCCGTCGATCGTGCTGTGGAGCACGGTGGTCCGCCGCACCTCCCCCCGCACGGCCCTGCTGTGGAGCGTGGCGGTGTTCGGGGTCGCGGTGCTCGGGTATCTGATCCCCACGTCGGTGCTCGGAGCGGCTCTCGTCGGCGTCGCGGTGGGTGTGGGCGTGGGCGGGCTGCTGCAACTGCTCGAGGTCGTGCTGGCGCAGATCATCGACGACGACGCGACGCGCACGGGGCATCGGCGGGAGGGCGCGTACTTCGGCGTCAACGGCTTCGTCGTCCGCGGCTCCGTCGTGCTGCAGGCGATCGTCGCGGCGGTCGTGCTCACGGCGTCGGGGTTCGACGCGACGCTCGGCGAGGCGCAGCCCGATACGGTCGACGGCGGCATCCGGCTCATGCTGGCGGTGATCCCGCTGGGGTTCACCGCGCTCGCGTGGCTGTGCTTCTGGCTCTACCCCATCCGCACCCGCGACGTGTGAGGCTCAGGCGCCGGCGGCCCGCCGCGCTTCCCAGCCCGTGCGCACCATCTCGTCGACCGTGTACCGCATGCGCCAGTCGAGGTCGCGCGCTGCGAGCTCGCCGGTGGCCACGATGCGGTCGGGGTCGCCCGGGCGCCGAGGGCCGACCTCGGGCGTGAAGTCGATGCCCGTGACCCGGGCGACCGCGTCCATGATCTGCGCCACGCTGAGGCCGTCGCCCGAGCCGAGGTTGTATGCCGGCTCGAGGGGCTCGCCCGCCGCGAGGCGCTGCGCGGCGGCCACGTGCGCGGCGGCGATGTCGCCCACGTGCACGTAGTCGCGCACGTTCGTGCCGTCGGGGGTGTCGTAGTCGTCGCCGAAGATCTTCGGGGTGCGGCCCTCCAGCAGCGCCTCGAACACGATCGGGAAGAGGTTGTGCGGGCTCACGTCGTACACCGCGGGGTCGGCCGAGCCGACGACGTTGAAGTAGCGCAGCGAGGTGTGCCGGAGCGGCCGCTCGCTGTCGGCGGTGGCGATGGCCTGGTCGCGCAGCAGCCACTCGCCGATCAGCTTCGACTCCCCGTAGGGGCTCGCCGGCTTCTTGGCGGTGTCCTCCACCACGAGCGGCACGTCGGGCGTGCCGAACACGGCGGCCGAGGAGGAGAACACGATGTTCGCCACCCCGGCGGCCTGCATGGCCTCCAGGATCACGCGGGTGCCCTCGACGTTCTGCGCGTAGGTGTGCAGCGGGCGCTGGACGGAGACCCCCGCGTACTTGTACCCGGCCACGTGGATCACGCCGTCGGCGTCGTGGTCGCGCAGGGCCTTCTCGACCAGGTCGCGGTCGAGGATGCTGCCCTGCACGAACGGCACGCCCTCCGGCACGAACGAGGCGACGCCGCTGGACAGGTCGTCGAGCACGACCGGGGTGAGACCCGCCTCCGCGAGAGCGCGGACCACGTGGGCGCCGATGTAGCCGGCGCCGCCGGTGACGATCCAGGACATGCGTTCCTCTCCTGCCGCGACCGTGGCGGCTCGACCACTCATTGTGTCAGGCGTCGCGGTGCGGACCTGCGGACGGGCTGACGGTGAACACGTGCGGCTCGGCGTATCCGGCCTCGGCGAACCGGGCGCGCACGGCGGTCGTCACCGCCTCGACCTCGTCCTGCGGCACGAGCGCGATCGCCGCGCCCCCGAAGCCGCCGCCGGTCATGCGCGCCCCCAGGGCACCGGCGGCGAGCGCGGCGTCGACTGCGGTGTCGAGCTCGGGGGTGGAGATCTCGAAGTCGTCGCGCATCGAGGCGTGCGAGGCGACGAGCAGGCCGCCGATGGCCCGCGCGCCCTCCGCCCGCAGCACGGTGACGGTGTCGCGCACGCGCTGGTTCTCGGTGACGATGTGGCGCACGCGGCGG
>NZ_SSDQ01000023.1:0-268 GCF_004794315.1 Microbacterium sp. PF5
GTGCCGGGGAACTCGCCGCCGAAGAGGAGGAACGAGGTCCAGGTGCCGATCAGGGGCAGGCCCTTGATCATGCCGTCGATGATGCGCAGGCCGTTGCCCGAGAGCAGGTCGTCGGGGAGGGAGTAGCCGGTGAAGCCCTCGGCCATCGCCAGGATGAACAGCAGGAAGCCGATCACCCAGTTCAGCTCGCGCGGCTTGCGGAACGCGCCGGTGAAGAACATCGTCACGCCCGCCTTGCGCGCGGCGTCGACGACCTCCTCGTCGCGCA
>NZ_SSDQ01000024.1:0-367 GCF_004794315.1 Microbacterium sp. PF5
ACATTTTTTAGTCAAGAAACTATAAATAATTTTACGGAATTGTTCACTAAATTATCTTTTGCTATTTCTACTGATAAAGTATCATCACTTAATAATGGTTAATTAGAGATTTATATAATAAAAAAGTCCCTCATGTTATAATTAATTTTGTCGAGAAATTAATTTAGAGAGAGGGACTTTTGTGTACATATTTAATTGTAAATTCTACATGAATCATAACATAAAATATTTCTCTTCTCTAGTTGAAAATCTTAGAAAAGAGGAGAAATATTATGTCAAAGCTCGTCAATTTAGAACAAGCTGAAAGAAATGCAAGATTGAGAGATATCGAGAATTCAAAAATCTTGTCAGAAGAAGAAATGTACAT
>NZ_SSDQ01000025.1:0-7364 GCF_004794315.1 Microbacterium sp. PF5
GCCTCCCGATCCGCTCCGCCCTCATCCAGCTCGAGGCCGACGGGCTCCTCAGCGTGCTCACGGGGCGCGGCAGCGTCGTGGGGCCGGGGTGGACGCCGGTGGGCCAGGGACCGGCGAGGGCCGCAGCCGCCCGTGCGCCGAACACCGCACCCTCCAGGAGGGAGTTCGACGCGAGGCGGTTGGCGCCGTGCACCCCGGTGCGGGCCACCTCGCCCGCCGCGTAGAGCCCGCGGATCGTGGTGCGTCCGTCGAGGTCGGTCACGACGCCGCCCATCAGGTAGTGCGCGGCCGGGGTCACCGGGAGCGGCTCGCGAGACCAGTCGAAGCCCCGCTCGCGGGTGACACGGTCGATCGTGGGGAAGCGGCGCGCGAGGGTCGCAGCTCCGAGCATCGTGGCGTCGAGGCGCACCGGCACGTCCTGTCGCGCGGCCTGTGCGGCGATCGCCCGCGCGACCACGTCGCGCGGCGCCAGCTCGCCGTCGGGGTGGCTGTCGAAGACGAACCGCCGTCCGTCGGCGTCGAGCAGCACCGCCCCTTCGCCGCGCACGGCCTCCGAGATGAGGAACGCCGGGCCGCTCGCGAGCACGGTGGGGTGGAACTGCACGAACTCCAGGTCGGCGACCGCGGCCCCCGCGGCCAGGGCCACGGCGATCCCGTCGCCCGTGACCCCGGCGGGGTTGGTGGTGTGGGCGTACAGCTGTCCGTCGCCCCCGGTCGCGAGGATCACGGCGTCGGCGGTCCGCACGGTGGGGTGGCCGTCGTGGAGCAGCTCCACGCCGCGCACGGTGCCGTCCGCCACGGTGAGCCCGGTGAGCATCGCCCGTTCGACCAGGGCCATTCCCGCCCGGCGCACGGCCGCGGTGAGGGCGGTCGCGATGGCGGCACCCGTGGCGTCTCCGCCCGCGTGGAGGATGCGCGCGTGGCTGTGCGCCGCCTCCCTCCCGCGCTGGAGGCTGCCGTCGGCGGCGCGGTCGAACGCGACGCCCCGGGCGATGAGCTCCGCGATGCGGGCGGAACTCGCGGCCACGAGCGTCTCGACGGCGGGGCGGTCGCCGAGTCCGGCTCCGGCGGTGAGGGTGTCGTCCGCGTGCGCGGCCGGGGAGTCGTCCGGCCCGTAGCCGCCCGCGATCCCGCCCTGCGCGAGCGGTGTGCAGCCCTCGCCGACCTCGCCCTTCGTCACGAGCGTCACGGTGTGGCCCGCCTCGTGCGCGTGCAGGGCCGCGGTCATGCCCGCGATGCCCGCTCCGACGACGACGACGTTCATCGCGTGCCGGCTGCCGGGGGCTTGGCGGCGAGCATGCGCTCGAGGGCGACCCTGGCCGGTTCCGCGACGTCCTGGGCCACCGTGATCCGGTTGGGCGTGCGTCCCGCGACCAGCTCCTCCAGCGTCCAGGCGAGGTAGCCGGGGTGGATGCGGTACATGGTCGAGCAGGGGCACACCACGGGGTCGAGGCAGAAGATCCGGTGCTGCGGGTACTGCGCGGCGAGGCGGCGCACGAGGTTGATCTCGGTGCCGATCGCGAACGTCGTCGGCGTGGTGGCCTCGTCGATCGCGCGGCGGATGTACTCGGTCGATCCGGCCTCGTCGGCGGCGTCCACCACCTCCATCGGACACTCCGGGTGGACGATCACGCGCACGCCGGGGTGCTCGGCGCGGGCCTGGTCGATCTGCGCGACCGTGAAGCGGCGGTGCACGGAGCAGAAGCCGTGCCACAGGATGACGCGCGCGTCGCTGAGCTCGTCGGGCGTGGAGCCGCCCAGCGCTCGCCGCGGGTTCCACAGCGGCATGCGCTCCAGCGGCACGCCCATGGCCTTGGCGGTGTTGCGGCCGAGGTGCTGGTCGGGGAAGAACAGCACGCGCTGTCCGCGCGCGAACGCCCATTCGAGCACGGTGTGCGCGTTGGAGGAGGTGCAGACGATGCCGCCGTGTCGCCCGACGAAGCCCTTGATCGCGGCGGACGAGTTCATGTAGGTGACGGGGATCACGGGCACGCGGCCGTCCGCGTCCGGCGTGTCGAGGTCGCCCAGCACATCGGCGAGCTGCTCCCAGCACTCCTCGACCTGGTCGATGTCGGCCATGTCCGCCATCGAGCATCCGGCGGCGAGGTTCGGCAGGATGACGGACTGCTCGGGGCGCGACAGGAGGTCGGCGGTCTCGGCCATGAAGTGCACACCGCAGAATACGATCGCCTCCGCGTCGGTCCGGCCCTTGGCGGCCGTGGCGAGCTGGAAGGAGTCGCCCACGTAGTCGGCGTGCGTGACGACCTCTTCGCGCTGGTAGAAGTGCCCGAGGATCACCACGCGGTCGCCCAGGGTCGCCTTGGCGGCACGGATGCGGTCGTGGAGCTCGGCCTCCGGTGCCTCGCGGTATTCGGCGGGCAGCTCGCCCTGGCGGGGAGCGCCGGTGGGGATCACATCGCCCATGGACGACCCCGGGCCGTAGCCCGGGCGGATGTCGAAGTCCCAGGGGCCGGCCGCGAGGTCGGTGGTGCAGGTGGCCTCGGTCGACGCGCCGGTGACGATCGCCTGGATCGCGTGGTCGACCGAGGCGTCCACGGGCAGGACGGCGGGAGTCGGGACGGCGGTGATGCTCATCGGGTGCTCGTTTCTTCGGGGCCGAGGGGGCCGCGGTCGGCCAGCTCGACATCGGTGTTGTCGCGGTACAGACGGGCGGGACGGTGGCTTCCGGTGCGGAACCGGTCGGTGGGCAGGAGGTTGCCGGCGGCCTCCACCTGACGGCGGAAGTTCGCGGGGTCGAGCTGGCGGCCGAGGATCGACTCGTACGCCTCGCGGAGCTCGGCGAGCGTGAACTCCTCGGGCAGGAAGCCCTGTGCGACGCGGCTGTAGCCGACCTTGTTGCGCAGGCGCCACAGGGCGTACTCGATGATCTTGGCGTGGTCGAACGCCAGTGCGGGGAGCTCGTCGACCTCGAACCACTGCACGTTCTCCGGCGCGCGTCCGCTGGCGCGGTGGGCGGCGATCTGGGCTTCGACGTCGTCCTGTCGCAGCAGCGCCCAGTACACGATCGAGACGACGCGCGTGGGGGAGCGGTCGACGGCGCCGAACGCGTAGAGCTGCTCGAGGTAGCTGGGCGCGAGGCCCGTGGTCTCCGCGAGCGTGCGGGCGGCGGCGTCGACCGGGGATTCCTCGGCGGTGAGCCAGCCGCCGGGGAGCGCCCACTGCTGCGCGAACGGCTCGCGCGTGCGGAGCACGAGGGGGAGGGCGAGCACGGCGCGGCCGTCGTCGGTGCGCCGCAGCGTCAGGATCACGGTCGAGACGGCGACGCGGATGGGCTGGCTTCGAGTCATAGGCACCTTAACCTCCGTGAACGATCTTAGTGTCATAGCGACCCTTAGGGCGACTCCATGACGCCGTGGGTCCAGCGAGTCCGAAACGTTATCTGCGGGAGGGAATAGGGCTTGTCCGGCCTGACGGGGTTTGTTAGGTTACTGTCCTAACAAACCCCTTCGAGGTGACGTCCGTCTCCTCCTCCCGGGTTTCCCGTGAACCCCGACCGGGGTTCGGCTCCATCCGGAGAATCCCTCCTGCAGTGCAGCACCGAGAGGAAATGAAGAATGATCCGTAAGGGAAAGCGCGGAATCGCGCTCACGGCGGTCGCGGGGGCCTCGGTCCTCGCGCTGGGACTCACCGCCTGCGGTGGCGGGGGAGGCGAAGGCGGCAACGCCGACGGCGACCGCGCCCTCCGCGTCTGGGCCGGCAGCCAGACGCCGATCACCGCGAACTACAACCCGTTCGCCCCGACCGTGCTCCACGGCGCGCTCGGCCCGATCTACGAGCCGCTCTTCTTCTACAACAAGACGAAGGACTCCGAGCCCGTCGGCCTGATCGGTGACTCGTTCGAGTACAACGAGGACGGCACGCAGATCACGGTCAAGATCAAGCCCGACCTCAAGTGGAGCGACGGCGAGCCGCTCACTGCCGATGACGTGGTCTTCTCGTTCATGTACGAGGCGAACAACCCCGAGGGCAACGGCCTCACCTCTGCCGAGGCCACCGACGACACGACCGTGGTGCTCACCTACTCGATCCCGCAGTACACCACCGAGTTCCAGCGCATGGGCTCGACCTACGTGCTCCCCGCTCACATCTGGTCGGAGATCGACGACTTCGCGAACTTCACGAACGAGGACCCCGTGGGCTCCGGTGCCTACGTCGTCGACAAGACGACAAGCGAGTCGTACACGCTGGTCGCCAACGAGAACTTCCGCGACGCCGACGAGCTCGGGGTGAAGAAGGTCCAGTACATCGCTGTCGACAACAACCAGACCGCGCAGGACCTGCTGGCCGCCGGCGAGCTCGACTGGGCCGGCATGTTCATCCCCAACCCGGACGACGTGACCGGCAACGGCAAGATCGAATGGATCAACACGCCGCAGGACCCGACGGTGCTGTACACGTGCTCGAACGCCGAGCTCGGCTGCACCGGTCCCCAGACCGACGTCGCCGTGCGCCAGGCGCTCAACGTCGCGATCGACCGCGCCACCATCAAGGACAAGGCGTTCGTCGGGCTCACCGGCGACATCTCGCCCGCGTACACGCTGCTGCCGCGCGACGAGAAGTGGCTCGCCGACCCGGCGAACGAGGTCAGCCCGCAGGAGGCCGACGCCGCCGAGGCCGGCTCGATCCTGGAGGCCGCCGGCTACACGAAGGGATCCTCGGGCATCTACGAGAAGGGCGGCGTGCCGATCGAGCTCAACCTGATCTCGGTCGACGGCTGGACCGATTATAACGATGCCGCGAAGCTCATCGCGGAGCAGGCGGAGAAGGCAGGCATCAAGATCACGCCCTCCACCGTGCAGTGGCAGGAATTCTCCGACGCGCGTCAGGGCGGCGGATTCCAGCTCATCGTCGGCGGTGTCATCGGCACTTCGGTCGCTGATCCGTTCCAGATCTACCGTGACTGGTTCGGTGGTACCGCGGTCGGCTCCACGGGACCGGTCGGCGCGGAGATCCCGCCCACCCGCTGGAACTTCAGCCGCTACGACAACCCCGTCGTTGACCAGGCCGTGCAGACGGCGATCGCGACGAACGACGAGGCCGAGCGGAAGGCGCTCTACGCCACCATCCAGACGGAGATCGTCCGCGACCTTCCGTACATCCCGCTGGTCGTCAACGCCACCCAGACCTTCTACAACACGAAGGACTTCACGGGCTGGCCGACGGAGGAGGATCTCTACGCCTTCCCGCCGTCCTGGGGTGCGATTGCGGCCGGCTACGTGCTGACGCAGCTGAAGCCGGCGAAGTAGGCGAGAGGGGTCAGGGGAAGCGGGAAGTCAGGAGCACTGTGACATGAAGTTCTATGCACGAAGAATCGGGTTCTACGCATTCACGCTGTGGGCCGCGATCTCCCTCAACTTCCTGCTTCCCCGGCTCATGCCGGGGAATCCGGCCGACATCATGATCGCCAAGATGCAGCGGGCGGGCGGCGAGGTCTCCGAGACCACGATCCGCAACATCCGCCTGCTGCTCGGCGGCGACGACTCCTCACTCTGGGAGCAGTACCTCGACTATTGGGGTCGCATCTTCACTGGCGATCTCGGCACCTCGGTCACCGACTTCCCGAAGCCGGTCGTCGAGCTCATCGCCGAGGCGCTGCCGTGGACGCTCATCCTGGTGGGCCTGTCGACCCTGATCTCCTTCGTGCTCGGCATCATCCTCGGTGCGTGGGCGGGGTGGAAGCGCGGCACCTGGGTCGACCACGTCATCCCCGCCACCACGGTCCTCCAGTCGATCCCGTACTTCTGGCTGGCTCTGATCCTGGTCGCGGTGTTCGCCGTCGGGCTCGGCTGGTTCCCCATCTTCGGAGGCTACGACGTCTTCGACTTCCCTTACGGCCCCGAGCCGACGTGGGCCTTCTTCACGGACGCCCTGTCGCATGCGGTGCTCCCCGCCCTCACAATCGTGATCAGCTCGGTCGGCGGGTGGATGTTCGGGATGCGCAACATGATGGTCTCCACCCTCGCCGAGGACTACGTCCTGACCGCGGAGGCGAAGGGGCTGCGTCCACGGAGGATCCTCACCGCCTATGCCGCCCGGAACGCCGCGATCCCGTCGATCGCCGGGTTCTCGATCACGCTCGGCTTCGTCGTCGCCGGTGCCATCGTGATGGAGCAGGTATTCACCTATCCGGGCATCGGCAAGCTCATGTTCCAGGCGGTCACCGCCAACGACTACGCGCTCATGCAGGGCCTGTTCCTGGTGATCACCGTGACCGTGCTCGCCGCCAACTTCCTCATGGACCTCGTCTATGGCTTCATCGACCCGAGGGCTCGCCAGAATGTCTGACACGAAGAACCCGCTCCTCGTCGAGGAGACGCCCACCGTCGCCCCCGAGGGCACGCTCGCCGTGGCCACCCAGCGGCAGGATCGCCCACGGCGCCGCATCCTTCCCCGCACATCGCCCAAGTTCATCGTCGGCGCCGTCCTGGTGCTCGCGATCGTGCTGTTCGCGATCATCGCGCCGATCTTCTCCCAGAACCCCCGCAGCACCGACAACCCGGCGCTTCAGCCGCCCTCGCCGGAGCACTGGCTCGGCACGACCAAGCTGGGCAACGACATGTTCGCGCAACTGGCGATCGGAGCGCAGGGGTCGCTGATGGTGGGGGTCACCGCGGGCGGCATCGCGATCGTGCTCTCCCTGATCTTCGGCGTGCTGGCCGGGTACCTCGGCGGCTGGCGTGAGGATGTGCTGGCGCTGCTCACCAACGTGATGATCGTGATCCCGGGTCTTCCCCTCGTGATGGTGATCGCCTCGTTCGTCCCGCAGCGCAGTTGGCAGATGGTCGCCTTTGTGCTCGGCATCACGGCTTGGGCAGGTGCCGCCTACGTCCTCCGGCTGCAGACCCGATCCCTGCGCACGAGAGACTACGTGTACGCCTCGAAGGTGGCGGGCGAGCGATCCTTCCGCGTGATCCTCGTCGAGATCATGCCGAACCTGCTCCCGCTGCTCACGGCCCAGTTCCTGTTCGCGATCATCTTCGCGATCCTCGGCGAGGCGGGGCTCTCGTACCTCGGTCTCGGACCGAACTCCTCGATCACCTGGGGGTCGATCCTGAACGACGCGCAGTCGGGGCAGGCTCTCGGGCGTGGCGCGTGGTGGTGGTTCGTGCCACCGGGCCTCATGATCGCGGTGCTCGGCGCCGGACTCGCCCTCATCAACTTCGCGATCGACGAGGTCATCAATCCCAAGCTGCGCAACGCGCCCGATGCGGCTCGCCGTGTGCGCAAAGCCGCCAAGGTGAAAGGGGTCTCCGCATGAACGAGGCGGTGCTGTCGGCGAGGAATGTGTCGATCGAGTAC
Source organism: Microbacterium sp. PF5 (assembly GCF_004794315.1). Classification (NCBI taxonomy): domain Bacteria; kingdom Bacillati; phylum Actinomycetota; class Actinomycetes; order Micrococcales; family Microbacteriaceae; genus Microbacterium; species Microbacterium sp. PF5. The sequence goes on from NZ_SSDQ01000025.1 coordinate 7,321, forward strand.
GAGGTGGATCCGCCGGTCAAGGCTGTCCGCGATGTGTCGTTGAC
>NZ_SSDQ01000026.1:0-365 GCF_004794315.1 Microbacterium sp. PF5
GGAGGCGTAAATAACAACATAGGTCCAGCTGCTCATGGGCAGACCTTTGATATAAGTACAGAAAAGGATGTATTCATAAATCAACCTATTCTAACGCAGGGAATAAATTTAGGGCGTAATAGAATGGGCCAAGCTGGGTCCATTCGTTTCTTTGATGGCGGTCAAGGCTATGGGTTTTATTTTATGGGAATGGGAGGACAATGGTACAAGCTACCTAACGTTTAGGAGGAAAATATATGGATGATTACAAAGATTTACAAGGTTATCCCTTACAAGCAGGGCAAGGTGCTCCGTTTGCTGGTAGGTTAGTAGATTCAGAAAGAGACGAAAACGGAGTATTTGTGCGAATTCCTTTTGATATGCTA
>NZ_SSDQ01000027.1:0-281 GCF_004794315.1 Microbacterium sp. PF5
AGGAGTAATGTTTGATGAGAATGGGGATTTAATACAAAAAGAATAAAAATCAAAATAAAAAATGAACGCTGATATTTCCAAAGAAATAAAAGCCCCCCATTTCAAAATCTTTTTCGAGTTCTCGAAGGACCGATGAGGTACCTTCAAAAAATAAATTGGTCATTTCACGTGACCCCCCTACCCAAAATGCAGAAGAGATGAGGTGTTATTTATGGCGATAAAGAAAGAACTAACAAAAGAAGAACGGGTTAATAAAGAGATAACCAGACTTAGACGTATAT
>NZ_SSDQ01000028.1:0-21560 GCF_004794315.1 Microbacterium sp. PF5
CGACATCGGCGGCACCAAGACGGCCGCGGCGGTCGCCGACCGGTCGGACGTGCTGCTGCGCACCGAGGTGGCCCCCACGCCCGCCGCCGAGGGGCCGGCCGCGGTCGTCGCGACCGTGGCCGCGCTGGCCGAGCGGCTGCTCCCCGATGGCGCGACGTTCGCGGGTGTCGGCATCGGCACGGCCGGGGTCGTCGACGCGTCGACGGGCACCATCGTGTCGGCCACCGACACGTTCGCCGACTGGCCGGGCACCCCGCTCGCCGCCCTCGTGCGCGCGGCCCTCGGTCCGCGGCTGCAGCCCGACGCCGTGGTCGCGGTGCAGAACGACGTCGACGCCCATGCCGCCGGGGAGCACCGCCACGGCGCGGCGTCCGGGGCCGCGAGCGCCCTGATCGTCGCGGTCGGCACGGGCGTCGGCGCCGGGCTGATCCTCGACGGCCGCGCGGCGCGCGGCGCCCATCACGTGGCGGGCGAGATCGCGCACCTCCCGACACCCGGGGCCGAGCATCTGCGCTGCCCCTGCGGTCGCCGCGGTCACCTGGAGGCGATCGGCTCCGGCATCGGCATGCACCGGCACTTCCTGTCGCTCGGCGGCGACCCCACGATCCGCGACGCCCGCGGTGTCGCGACCGCGGGCGCCGCCGGAGACCCCGTGGCCCGGCGCGCGCTCGAGGAGTCCGCGGCCGCCGTGGGCCGTGCGCTCGCGGGTGCCGCCACGATCCTCGACCCGGAGCGCTTCGTCGTCACCGGGGGCGTGCCGAACATCGGCGAGGCGTGGTGGGGTCCGATGCGCGCCGCGTACCGCGCCGAGGCCATCGACGCGCTGCAGTCCACCCCGATCCTGCCGGGTGCGCTCGGCGATGACGCACCGCTGCGGGGAGCCGCCGCATCGGCCTGGAGGAACTCATGAGATTCACCGACACCATCGACCGGCTGCGCGGCGGCCTGATCGTCTCGTGCCAGGCCTACCCCGGCGAGGCCATGCGTGACCCGCGCACCATGGCGCAGGTCGCCGCGGCCGCCCTCGCCGGCGGTGCTGCGGGCATCCGGGTGCAGGGCATCGACGACATCCGCGCGGTCGCCGACCTCCCGGTGCCGGTCGTCGGCCTGTGGAAGGACGGCGAGTCCGACGTCTTCATCACCCCGACCCTGGCACACGCGCAGGCCGTGGCGGATGCCGGGGCCGACATCGTCGCGATCGACGGCACCCGTCGCCCGCGGCCGGACGGCCTCACGCTCGCGCAGACGATCGCCGGGCTCCGCGCCCACACCGACGCGCTGATCATGGCCGACTGCGGCTCGCTCGACGACGCGGTCGCCGCGGAGGAGGCGGGGGCGGACCTGCTCGGCACCACGCTCTCCGGGTACACGGGCGAGCGGCCGAAGACCGTCGGGCCCGACCTGGAGCTGATCGAGCTGATCGCCGCGCGCTGCACCCGTCCGATCGTGGCGGAGGGCCGCGTGCACCGCCCGGAGCACGCCGCCGCGGCCCTCCGCGCCGGTGCCGCCTCCGTGTGCGTGGGCACCGCGATCACGCACCCGTCCACGCTCACGTCGTGGTTCGTCGACGGCATCGCGCAGGCCCGGGCGTGACCGCACCGCTGCTCGTCAGCGCCTACCCGCTCTCGCCCGCTCACGCCCAGTGGGATCCGGCGCTGGAGGCCGAGCTGCTGCCGGCGCTCTGCGCCCTTCCCGGGGTCGCGGGGCTCGAGGTGCCGTGGATGGGCGGCCTCCACCCGCACGACGACGACTGGTTCCTCGCGCACGTGCCCGGGGTGCCGCTCGCGGTCACGCCCGTGCCGTTCGTGATGCGCCGCGTGGGGGAGGACCCCCGCTACGGTCTCGCGTCGCCCGACGCCGAGGGCCGTGCGGCCGCGGTCGCCGATCTGCGCCGGGTGGCCGCCGACGTCGTCCGGCTCCGCGACGAGAGCGCCGCCCACGTGGCGGTGGTCACGCTGCACACCGCGCCGCGCGCGACCGGAGACGCCGCCGCCCTCGCCCGGTCGCTCGACGAGGTGACCGCGCTCGACTGGTCCGGCGCCGTCCTGGCGATCGAGCACTGCGACGCGCACGTGCCGGACCGGACGCCCGAGAAGGGGTTCCTGCCCCTCGCGGACGAGATCGCCGCGATCCGCCTGGCCGACGTCCCGGTGGGGCTGTGGCTGAACTGGGGGCGCTCCGCGATCGAGCTCCGCGATGCCGACGCGGTCACCGCGCAGATCGCCGACGCCGCGGCGTCCGGCCTGCTGACCGGGCTCGCCCTCTCCGGCGCCGCCCCCGTGGAGAGCCCCTACGGGTACCCGTGGATCGACGCGCACCTCCCGATCGCGGACACCCACCCCGCGTCGCGCTCTCTGCTCGACCGCGCCCACGTCGCGGCGGCCCTCACCGCCGCCGGCGACGTCGCGTGGCTCGGCCTGAAGGTCGCGCGCCGCCCCGACGACCGCACGGTCGCCGACATCCTCCGCACCGCCACCGCGAACCTGGACCTCGTGCGCGCCTCCGCCTGAGCCGTCGAAAACTCACAGCCCGCTCCCAGCCCCGCGGGACCAAAACGGGGACGGTACGGGTTCTCCTCTATGACGCCGCAGCCAGCGGCGCCGGACAAGGAGCCACTCATGTCGAACGACTACGGCAAGACCCCCGAGGCGGTCAGCGCCCTGACGAACCTGCAGTACGAGGTGACGCAGCAGGACGCCACCGAGCCGCCCTTCCGCAACGCCTACTGGAACACCCACGACGACGGCATCTACGTCGACGTGGTCTCCGGACAGCCGCTGTTCTCGTCCCGCGACAAGTACGACAGCGGCACCGGCTGGCCGAGCTTCACGCGCCCGATCGACGCCGAGGCCGTGACCACCAAGACCGACCGCACGCTGTGGATGACCCGCACCGAGGCCCGCTCGACCGGAGCCGACAGCCACCTGGGTCACGTGTTCGACGACGGACCGGCGGCCGAGGGCGGCCTGCGCTACTGCATGAACTCCGCGGCCCTGCGCTTCATCCCGGCTGACAGGCTGGAGGAGGAGGGGTACGGTCGCTACAGCCGCCTCTTCGCCGCGGACCCCACCACGACACCCGACACCCCCGACACCGCTGAGGAGCAGTCATGACCGACACCGGAACCATCACCCGCACCCCCGGGACCGAGACCGCCGTGCTGGCGGGCGGCTGCTTCTGGGGCATGGAAGACCTGATCCGCCGCCAGCCCGGGGTGCTCGACACCCGCGTGGGCTACACCGGTGGCGAGAACGACCACGCCACCTACCGCAACCACCCCGGTCACGCGGAGGCGGTCGAGATCGTGTTCGACCCGACCCAGACGACCTACCGCGACATCCTCGCGTTCTTCTTCCAGATCCACGACCCGTCGACGCTGAACCGTCAGGGCAACGACATCGGGTCGAGCTACCGCTCCGCGATCTTCCCGCTCACTCCCGAGCAGGAGCAGGTCGCGCGCGACACGATCGCCGACGTCGACGCCTCCGGGCTGTGGCCGGCGAAGGCCGTCACCACCATCGAGCCCGCCGGGCCGTTCTGGCAGGCCGAGGAGGAGCACCAGGACTACCTGATCAAGTACCCGAACGGCTACACGTGCCACTTCCCGCGCGCGGGCTGGGTGCTGCCGAAGCGTGAGGACGCCACCGCGAGCTGACCGCGGTCAGCCTTCGGCGAAGAAGGCGAGCGCGGCTTCCTTGAAGTCGCGCGAGCCCGGCGCGTTGAAGTGATGCCGGTTCGGGATCTCCACGAACCGGCCGTCGGGGGCCGCGGCCGCCAGTGCCCGCGAGCCCTCGATGATCGCGTCTTTCGACCCGGTCGCGAACAGGATCGGCCGGGTCGGGGCGTCGGCCGGGTCGGGGTCGATCGTGCCGGAGCCGCGCAGCCCCTCCGCCAGCGCGACCAGGGCCCGCAGGTCGTTGCCGGGCACGCGCTCGGTCAGGGCGATGTAGTTCTGGGTGGTGCGGTCGGTCACCGGCGTGCCGTCGGCGAGATACGCCCGCACCTCGTCCAGGTCGAGCCGGGCCAGGGGGATGCCGTCGGGAACCCCTCCGAGCACCGCCCGGCCGATCCGGTGCGGGAGCTCCCGCACGACCTCCCAGCCGACGCGCGCACCCAGCGAGTAGCCCAGGTAGAAGGCGTCGTCGACGAGGTAGGTGTCCATCACCGTCTCCACGTCGGTCGCCAGGGCGCGGATCGCGTAGGCGTCGGCCTCGTGCGGCTTGTCGCTCTGGCCGTGCCCCCGCTGGTCCAGAGCCAGCACGCGGTAGCCGGCCGCGGTGAGCTCGCGCACCCAGCCCGTGAGCACCCAGTTGTCGCGCGCGCTCGACGCGAAGCCGTGCACCGCCACCACGACCGGGGCATCGAGCTCACCCCACGTGTAGGTCGCCAGCCGGGTGCCGTCGGGGGCGTATACGTGCTGGGGAGCGGGCATCGCGGTCAGGTCGGAGAGGGGAACGGCCACCCCTCCATCCTGCTCCCTCTCGCGCGGCAACGGCCGCACCGACGACGAACCCCCTCCTGCGGGCACGGTGCAGAAGGGGGCGTTCGTCGGGGTCCCCGCCGGCGGCGCCCCTCCCCGGATGACGGAGGGAGGGGCGCCGACCCGGGTCAGACCCGGTCGCGGAGAGCGGCGCCGAGCTCGGCGTCCACGTTCGTCCAGTACTGGAAGAAGCGCTCGCGGATCGCGTCGATCGTGATCGAGCGGCCCTGGCCGGTCAGCGTCTCCAGGAAGCGGGCGCGCTGCTCCCCGTCGAACACCTCGCGGTAGAGCGTGCCGGCCTGGCCGAAGTCGTCGTCCTCGGCGTGCAGGGTCGCCGCGGAGCGCGTCAGCTCGCCGTCGGCCGCCCAGTTCGCCTCGACACCCTTCGCCGGGTCGGCCTCGGGGCCGCCGGCGGGGCCGAACGAGTTCGGCTGGTAGGTGCGGTGCGCGGCGTCGTTGTACTGATACCGCATCGAGCCCTCGTGCTGGTAGTTGCGCACCTCGGCCGCGTGCGGCTGGTTGACCGGCAGCTGGTTGTAGTTCGCGCCGATGCGGTGACGCTGCGCGTCGGGGTACGCGAAGATGCGGCCCATCAGCATCTTGTCGGGGGAGATGCCCGTGCCGGGCACCTGGTTGCCGGGCGCGAAGCCCGCCTGCTCGATCTGCGCGAAGAAGTTCTCCGGGTTGCGGTTCAGGGTCAGCGTGCCGACCTTGATGCGCGGGTAGTCCTTCTTGGAGATCGTCTTGGTCAGGTCGAACGGGTTGAAGCGGTAGTCCTTCGCCTCGTCGTACGGCATGATCTGCACGTACAGGTCCCACTTCGGGAAGTCACCCTGGGCGATCGACTGGAACAGGTCGCGGCGGTAGTGGTCGGCGTCGGTGCCGGCGAGCTTCTCTGCCTCCTCCGGGCTCATCGCCTCGACGCCCTGGTGCGCCAGGAAGTGGTACTTCACCCAGAACAGCTCGCCCGCGGCGTTCACCCACGAGTACGTGTGCGAGCCGTAGCCGTTCATGTGGCGCCAGCTGCGGGGGAGCCCGCGGTCGCCCATGAGGTACGTGACCTGGTGGGCGGACTCGGGCGAGAGCGTCCAGAAGTCCCACTGCATGTCGGCGTCGCGCAGACCGGAGTCGCCCAGGCGCTTCTGCGAGTGGATGAAGTCGGGGAACTTGATGGCGTCGCGCAGGAAGAACGTGGGGGTGTTGTTGCCCACGATGTCGAGGTTGCCCTCGGTCGTGTAGAACCGCAGCGAGAAGCCGCGCACGTCGCGCCAGGTGTCGGGGGAGCCCTGCTCGCCCGCGACGGAGGAGAAGCGGATCAGCGTCTCGGACGTGGCACCGGGCTGGAACACCGCGGCCCTGGTGTACTGCGACACGTCCTCCGTGACGACGAACTCGCCGAACGCGCCACCGCCCTTGGCGTGCGGGTTGCGCTCCGGCACCCGCTCGCGGTTGAACGAGGCGATCTTCTCGACCAGGTGCTGGTCGTGCAGCACGGTGGGGCCGTCGGCACCGACCGTGAGGGAGTGGGTGTCGCTCGCGATGGGCGTACCCGTCTGCGTCGTGGTGGCCGGACGGTTCGACCCGGTGGGGTTCGACATGGTGTTCTCCTTCTGCGCGCGGGCACGCCGAACAGCGCCGTCGGGGGACGGGCGGTCGGAGGCGGGCCTACGCGGCGTTCTGGCAGCTGGGGCACAGGCCCCAGAAGGTGACTTCGGCTGTCTGGACGGTGAATCCCCCCGTGGAGGAGGGGGTGAGGCACGGCGCCTCGCCGACGACGCAGTCCACGTCGCCGATCGCACCGCAGGAGGTGCAGACGACGTGGTGGTGGTTGTCGCCGATGCGCCGTTCGTAGAGCGCCGCGGATCCTGCCGGTTCGATCCGGCGGATGAGCCCCGCCGTCGTCAGGTCCGCGAGGATGTTGTGCACCGACTGGATCGACGTGGTCGGCAGCGACTCGGAGACCGCACGGTAGACGCGCTCCGCATCCGTGTGGGCCATGGAGCCGAGAGCCTCGAGAACGGCGACGCGGCCCGCGGTCGCACGCAGCCCGGCGCCTCGCAGCGCCGAGTCGAGGTCTGTCTCCATGTCCTCGACTCTACACGTTCTTTTGAGTGACTCAAAAAGAGCATGCCGGCATGGCGAGTCGCCCCCGCGGCCGCGGGCCTCAGCGCCGCGTCACCGTGAAGCCCCGCCCCCGCACGCGCCCGCCCGGGGTGCCGTTCCCGCGCGGTGCTCCGCTCTCGTCGTAGGCCGTGTCCGCTCCGGGTGCCAGGGGTGCCACGCGCTGCTGCTCCGCGGTCGCGTTGGCGTACAGCACCGCCGCGCCGCCCGTGGTCGCGTACACCGCCGTGGTCACGCGGGGTTGCACCACCAGCGCGTCCAGGCGCAGGTCGCCGCGGCTGGTGCAGCGCACGGTCACGGGGCCGTCCGGGAGTCCGCCGCCGAGAAGCTGCGGCACGAGCATGCCGTCCGCCTCCGTGAGTCCGCGGTCGCCCGTGCCTCCGGCCTCTGTCTCGGTGCTCCACAGCCGCCGTCCGCCGCGCCGCGCCTCCCACACCGCGGTCCCGGCGTCCGCGGCCTGCCGCCACACGAGCCCGTGCAGCACCCCGCCGGGCTCGGTGAGGTCGAACTCGACCCACTCGCCCTCGGGCACCCGCACGAACGCGCCGCCCGCCAGGTTGCCCTCACCGGTCCACGCGCCGTCCGCGGGACGCTCGACCGTGCACCCGGGCGAGAGCCGTGCGGCCTCGGCGTCGAGCGCCCGCAGTCCCGCGAACGACGACAGCCCCGTGATCGAGGTCGCCAGCCGCGCCACGTCGGGGTTCGCGTCGAGCAGCTGCATCGTGAGCAGGCCGTGGATCGTCGACTCCGCGCCCGAGTTGCGGTTCACGCGGCCGTCGGTCTCGACGCCGTCGAAGGTCACGCCGGTCGCGGGGTCGTACACCGGCACGCCCGCGGTGTTGGCGCCGAAGAACCATCCCGCCGCGAGCCCCGCGATCACCCGCAGTCCCTCGCCGCCCGCGCTCGCCGCCTGCAGCGCCCCGGCCACGCGGCCGTGTGCGCCGTAGGCGATCTGCGCCTCGGCGGGCAGCGGCGCCCACGCGTTGTGCGGTCCGCCCGAGGTCAGCACCTGCGGCGTGAAGCGGGCCGCGTCTGCCACGGCGGCGGCGGAGAGGTCGGGGCGTCGCAGCACGCCGCCCGCCCTGGCCAGCGCCTCGGGAGCCGCCGCGCCCCACGCGTGCCAGAACCCCAGCGAGCCCGTCCACGGCAGCACGGCCCCGAACGGCCAGCCCTGATCGGGGTCGGTCGCCATGGCCGCCACGCCCTCGGCGTACGTCTGCAGGGCCGTGCGACTGCGGTCGTCTCCGGCCTCCGCGGCGGCGGCGAGCCCGAGCATCGCCTCCGCGGTGGCGTCGGCGCCGCCCGCGATGAGCCACGCCGGCAGGTCGCGTCCGTCGCTGCGGACCCACTGCCCTGCACGGCCGAGCGACTCGCGCGCCAGCGCGTCCAGGCACAGGTGCAGCCGCGCTCGCAGGAACTCCGCGAAGGCGGGATCCTCCGTGCGGTACGCGGCGTATCCCTCTCCGAAGGCCCACACGGTGCGGGCCAGCCAGTACGACTCCGCCGAGTCCGAGGGGTCGGGCAGCTCCACCGGGATCGCGCTCGGCGTGAGTGTGCCGTCCTCCTGCTGCCACAGCACCACGCGTCCGGCGTTCGGCCCCGACACGGTCTGGAGGAACGCGAGGGAGCGGAGCACGTCGCGGGCGTCGTCGCGGCTCTGCGGGTCGCCCGTGGCGCGCCAGTCCCGCAGGAACACCACCGCGGCGCGGGCGATATCGTCGGCGTTGTACGCGCCCTGCGACCAGTAGCCGGTGGCGGCGTCGCGCGTGCCGCCGCCGACGGGACGGTAGCCGCCCGCGCCGTCGGTGTCGGCGTAGGTCCACGGCGCCCGCACGACGGGGCGCTCCGCGATGCCCTCGGTGGTGTGCGTGTCGCTCGCGACCACCGGCACGTCGGCCAGCAGGAACCGCAGGTGCGCGAGGTTCGTGAGGCGGCGACCGCGGGCGCTGGCCGGGCGGAGGGCCGATCCGGCCGCGGTGCCCTGGGCCACCGCGGCGTCGACGGGCAGCAGCGCCAGGGCGGACGTGGTCGCGGCGAGCGTCAGGAAGGTGCGGCGCGTGGTCTCCATGGCCTCACTCCTCGCCCTCGGCCTCGCGCAGCGCGCGGCCCCACGGCTCCGCGGGGTCGTGGATCGCGACGGCCAGGGTCGTGTCGGACTGGCCGTAGTACGCGAACCACTTCCCGTGGAACTTCACCAGTCCCTCCACGAAGGTCACGTTCGACACCAGGCCGTGCAGATCCTCGAAGCTCTGCGGGCGCAGCCACGGCTCCTGCATCCGGGCGATGACCTTCGTCGGCTCGTCCGCGTCGATGGCGATCTGCCCGCAGCGGTAGTCGACGTCGACCGTGCCGTCGTCGTGCACCGTGCGTGTGGCGCCGTTGGTGAGCATCACCAGCAGCCCGTTGTCGGTGACCACGGGCGAGGTGCCGATCTCCACCAGCGCCTCGTCCCAGGTGCCGGGCGTGGGCGTGTACATCGGCTCGGTGTCGGGGGTGCCGGGTGTCCAGTGGATGAGGTCGTCGCTGGTCGCCCAGTAGATGCCGCCCTCGCCGAAGTACATCCACCACTTGCCGTGCATCTTCTGCGGGACGATCACCCCGGCCTTCGACCAGTTGAACCCGCGCGGGTCCATGGTCTTGAAGGTGTCGAAGTCGTCGAACAGCGGGCCGTGCCTGGTCCAGGTGCGCAGATCGGTCGAGGTCGCCAGGCACAGCTGCGCGCTGTGACGGTCCCAGCCGGTGTAGGTGAGGTAGTAGGTGCCGTCGATCAGTGCGATGCGCGGATCCTCGCAGCCGTAGCGCTCGTAGTCCTCGACGGGGGAGAGGATCGGCGCGTCCTCGCGCGTGAACGTGACCCCGTCGCGGGAGCGGGCGAGCCCGATGTGCGACACGATGTCGTCGGCGTGCGCGCGGTACAGCAGCAGCACCTCGTCGCCGTCGACCAGGGCCGCCGGGTTGTAGAGGTTCGCCGACTCCCAGCTGTCGCCGCGCGGACGCAGGATCGGGTTCCCCTCGTAGGGGGTGAACGGACCGAGGGGGAAGGATGCTCCGGTGAACATGGATGCCCTTTCTGGCTAGCCCTTGACGGCCGCGCCGAGGTCGGTGGCCTTGAAGAAGCGCTGGAAGACGATGAACAGGATGACGACGGGGAATGCGAGTGCCGTGGCGCCCGCGAGGATCGCCCCGTTCGGGTTGGCGGTGGACTGCGCGACGTTGGAGATGTAGTTCGCGAGCGACACGGCGAGCGGCTGCAGCGACGCGTCCTTCGTGATGAGGAACGGCCACAGGAACTCGTTCCACGGGCCGATGAAGGTGACCAGCACCACGGTCACCAGCACGGGGCGGATCAGCGGGATCGCGACCGAGGTGAGCAGGCGGATCTCGCCCGCGCCGTCGATGCGCGCGGCCTCGAAGATCTCCGTGGGCAGCGCCCGGAAGAACTGCACGAAGATGAACACCGCGGTCGTGTTGATGAGGAACGGCAGGATCATGCCCAGGTACGAGTCGCCCAGACCGTAGTTGCGCGTGATCTGCACGTACAGCGGGATCATCAGCAGCTGGAACGGCACCATCTGCACGAGCAGCATCAGCACCCAGATCACGCCGCGGCCGCGGAAGTCGAGCCGGGCGATCGCATAGCCGGCGAGCAGCCCGAACACGACCGTGCCCAGCAGCACGCCGAGCGTGAAGATCATCGAGTTGACGAGCGAGCCGACCAGGTCGATGCGCGAGTCGATCGCGACGAAGTTGTCGACCGTCCACCCGCCCGTGGGGATGAGCTGGCTGGGCGAGTTCGTCGGGTTCTCCTGGAACGCGCCGACCAGCATGAAGTAGAACGGGAAGGCGAAGCCGATCGCCGCGATCGTGAGCGCGATCACGCTCAGCACGCGGGGCAGGGTGTTCTTCCGGCGCATCATCGCTCCCTCGTCGCGCGGTTGGCGGCCAGCGACAGCATCCCCACGAGCACCACCAGGATCATGCCGATCGCGGCCGCGGTGTCGGGGTTCTGCTGCTGGATGCCCAGCTGGTAGATGAGCAGCACCGGCGTGGTGGACGCGCCGTCCGGCCCGCCGCCGTTGGTGAGCAGGTACGGCTCGGTGAAGAGGTTCGCCCCGGTGATGATCGAGAGGATCAGCACGAGCGTGGTCGCACTGCGCACGCCGGGGACGGTCACGTTCCAGAACCGCGCGAGGGCGCCGGCGCCGTCGGTCTCCGCCGACTCGTACAGCTCCTTCGGCACGTTCTGCAGCGCCGCCAGGTACAGCAGGATGTAGAAGCCGAGCTGCTTCCAGGTGACGTAGAGCGCGATCATCGGCATGGCCAGCGCGCTGTTCACGAGCCACGACGGGTCGGGCGCGAGCGGCCCCAGGATCGTGTTGACGAGCCCGTTGCCCGAGAACAGCAGCATCCACACGCCCACCAGCGAGACGCTCGCGGTGAGGTACGGCACGTAGAAGGCCACGCGGTACGCGGCCACCCAGCGGATGCCGGTGTTCAGGGCGGCTGCGAGCACGAGCGCCAGCACCGCCGTGAGCGGCACGTTGATCACCAGGAACACGAGGGTGTTGCGGAACGCTCCGAGCACGCGCGGGTCGGTGAGCACCGTGACGAAGTTGTCGAAGCCGACGAAGGGCCGGTCGACTTCGGCGCCCGGCGCGGTGAAGAAGTAGTCGTGGAAGGCGATGTAGACGGCGAAACCGAGCGGATACGCGAAGATCGCGATCACGAACACGAGGTACGGCAGCGCGAAGAGGCCGCCGATCGGCTGCGCACCCAGCCACCGGGTGCGCAGCCGTCGGTTGTCGGTGGTCATGTCACTCGGCGACGAGCTCGTCGACCTTCGCGGCGGCGTTCTTCAGGAAGTCGGAGGTCGACTCCTTCGCGAAGATCACCGCGGACGAGTACTCGTCGCGGAACGCCTGCCAGGCCTCCACCGAGTTCGGGATGCTGGGCACGTCGGCCGTGTTCTCCGCCTGCTCCGCGAACGCCACATAGTCCGGGTTGGCGGAGAAGTAGTCGGCGTACGTGTCGGTGAGGTCCGTGCGCATCGGCATCTGGCCGGTCGCCTCGAGCAGCTGGCCGTCGGCCTCCTCGCTCGTGGAGAACTTCAGGAACTCCCACGCGGTCGCCTGGTTCTCGCAGGCGGTGAACATCGACACGCTCTTGGAGTCGGCGAACGTGGTGGGGTTCTCCCGGCCGTCGCTGGTCGGCACGGGCATGAAGCCCACGTCGACCGTCTCGGCGTACGACGGGATGGCCCAGGGGCCGGCGAGCTGCATGGCCGTGGTGCCGGCGGACATCGCGTCGTCGGTCGCCGCCTCGTTCGGCGCGAGCTTCTCCTCGTACACGGTGGCCCAGAAGTCGGCCACGGTCTTGCCGTCGTCCGAGTCGAACGTGGCCGTGCCGTCCTCCACGAGCATGGTGCCGTCGGTCTCGGCGAGGTACAGCGGATAGAAGTCGAACCACGGCTGGTAGAACTCGCTCGTCGGCGCGGGCCAGATGGCGCTCTGCACGCCCGAGTCGACGATGGCGCGCGCCCCCTCCAGGAACGCGTCGTACGTGTTCATCTGCGGGTCCTCGGGGTCGAGCCCGGCGGCCTGGAACAGGGTCTTGTTGTACATGACCATGACCGGGTTCGACTTCCACGGCAGCTGGTAGTACTTGCCGTCCGTGGCGTAGGGCTCGACGTCGCCGCTGCGCTCGGTGATGTAGTCGCTGCCGCCGTCCATCGAGCTGAGGTCGACCAGGCCGCCCTGCTTGACCCAGCCCGACACGGCCGCCGGCGCGACGTTGTAGACGAGGCACGGTGCGGTCCCGGCGGTGATCGCCGCGGTGATGGCCTCCTCCGAGGACGAGCCTGCCGGGATCTCCTGCGCGGTGACCTTCTCGTCGGGGTGCTCCTCGTTCCAGGCGTCGACGACCGCCTGACCCCAGGCGACCTCCTGCTCGTTGTTCGACAGCCAGATGTCGATGGGACCGGTGCCCTCGGCGGAGCCTTCGCCGCCTCCGCCGCCGGACGAGCATCCGGTGACGACGAGCGCGACGGCGCCCACGAGTGCTGCTGCGCGGATCTTCTTCATGGTGTCCTCCTTGACGCGATGGGTGGTGCGGGGGGCTCAGGAGCCGGTGCTCTCCCGGAAGTGCACGACGTTGCAGTCCACGACCTCGGTGCGCGGTTCGGCGCCGAGGATGCTCTCCTGCAGCAGCCGGGCGGCCGCGCGGCCCCGGGCGGCCGGATCGGACGACACGCTCGTGAGCGCGGGGGAGAGGTGGGCGGAGAGGTGGTCGTCGTCGAAGCCGGAGATGGCCAGGTCGCGGGGGATCGCGAGACCCTGCGAGCGGGCGAGGGAGAGCCCGGCGATGGCCATGGTGTCGTTCGAGTAGAGGATCGCCGTGGGGCGGTCGGGCAGCGCGAGCAGTTCCTCGGTCACGTCGCGCCCGCTCGCGGCGGTGAAGTCGCCCTCGCGCAGCAGTTCGTCGGAGCCCGCGGCCTCGGTGTAGGCGGCGGCACGGGCGGCCGAGTGCACGTAGTCGAGCGGGCCGGACACGTGGGCGATGCGGGTGTGCCCTGCGGCGCGGAGCCGGTCGAGGATCTCGCGCATCGGCGCGGCGTCGTCGGTGCGCACGCACGAGAACGGACTGGGCTGGTCGTAGGCGCCGACCAGCACGGTGGGCAGCCCGAGCTCGTCGAGGAAGGGCACGCGCCAGTCGTCGGTGCGCAGGTCGAGCAGCAGCGCGCCGTCGGCCCGGCCGCGGGCGAGCATGCGGTACGCGCGCTCCTCGGCCTCGCGACCCTGCACCACCTGGAGCACGAGCGCGGTCTCGGTCTCGGCGAGCACCGACTCGACCCCGGCGATGAACGCGGGGAAGAACGAGTCGTTCGCGATGACCTCGGGGTCGCGCGCGAGGACGACGGCGATCGCGTTGGCGCGGCGCGTGGCGAGGGCTCTGGCGCTCTGGCTCGGAGCCCAGTCGAGCTTGCGGGCCGCGGCGAGCACCTTCGCCCTGGTCTCCTCGGAGATGGGGCGGTTGCCGCTGAGCGCGTGCGACACGGTGGCCTTGGTGACGCCGGCCTCGCGGGCGACGTCGGCGATCGTGGTGCGGCCCATGCCGCCTCCTCGCGGGTGTCGGGCTCACTCGGGTGCGTGAACCGGTTTGACGAGTGTAAACCGGTTTGACGAAAGGCGTCAAGAGCGGGATCGCGGACGCGCGGAGGGTCAGACGAACCGGACGGTCTGCTGCAGGCGCGTGCGCACGTCGAACAGCTCGTTGCCGCCGATCGCCCTGGCCCCCGGCACCCCCTGGCGCAGCACCATCGCCAGCGCACTGCGCCGCACCACCACGACCGGAACCCCGCGGCTGCTGCCGAGCGGGGTCACCGCCTGCGCCAGATCGTCGTCCGGCAGCACCACGATCGCGCCGCCGAACCTGACCTTCGCGGCCTTCGCCACCTGACGCATCCGGCCGAGCGCCGCCGTCACCGGAGCCCTGGTGCCCAGGCTCGGGCCGGTGATCTCGCCGCGGCGGAAGCCCACCACCCCGCCGAAGTCCTCCGACATGATGCCGTACAGGCCCGAGGGACTGAGCACCACGTGGTCGAGCTTGTCGTCGGGCGTCTGCCCGGCCGCGACGTCGTGCCACACCGTGAAGCCCATCCCGAGGTCGGACACCGTGCGCGCGGTCGCCTCCTCCGCGAGGGCGTCGGCCAGCATGCGCCGCAGCTCCCGCGGCGCGGCCCGCACGAGAGCCGGCGCGTACGGGTCGGGCACCTCCACCCCGTGGCCCGCCCACTCCCGGATGAGCGTGAGGTAGCGCTCGCGGCGCCAGCCGCCGGGCTGTCCGTACGACCGCGCCCGCGGACGGGTGTCGGTGCGCGCGGTCTGCGGTCGCCAGCCGCTCCACTCGGCGCCGTCGTCGGTCACGCCCGTGCGGCGGTCGTAGGCCGCGCGACCCTCCGCCGTGCCGATCAGCTCCCACGCCCGCTGCACCTGGATGAACACCGCGGCGTCGCCGCCCGTGTCGGGGTGCGTCTGGCGGAGGCGGAGGCGGTAGGCCCGGCGCAGCTCCGCGTCGTCGACGGACGGGTCGACCTCGAGGATCTCGTACGGCGAGGCCGAGAGCGGACTGTCGAACATCGCTCTCCTTCCGCGACCGCGGCGTCCAGGATAGCCGCCGCGCGTATGCGCCCGCCGGGAGTGCCGGTCAGGCGGGCACGTCGACCACGCGCTCGACGCCGGTCTCGAGGCGCACGGCTCCGGCCGGCGCGGCGGCGAGGTCGTCGGACAGTCGCGGCAGCTCCTCCGCAGGAACCCACAGCTCCAGGCGCGCGGCCTCTCCGTAGTGCGGCGTGCCGAGGGTCGCGCCGTGCTGCAGCGCCCACTCCCGCAGCAGGTTGTCGTAGCGCCCGGCGTCGGCGTGGGGCACCTCGACCGTGGTCTGGGTCAACGCCCGTCGGTGCACGAGCGCCGCGCGGTCGAGGGTCTCCGACACCGCGGAGCCGTACGCGCGCACGAGCCCGCCCGCCCCGAGCTTCACCCCGCCGAAGTAGCGCGTCACGACCGCGACCACGTCGGTCAGTCCCCGCCGGCGCAGCACCTCCAGCATCGGCACTCCCGCGGTGCCCGACGGCTCGCCGTCGTCGGAGGAGCGGGCCTGATCGCCGCGCAGTCCCGTGACCATGGCCGTGCAGTTGTGGTTCGCGTCCCACGCGCGCTTGCGCACGGCCGCGATCACGGTCTCCGCGTCGGCCACCGAGGCCACGGGCGCGACCAGTGTGAGGAAGCGCGACTTGCGGATCACGAGCTCGTGCTCCACCGGGGCCGCGATCGTCGCGGGGTAGGGGTGGGCGGCGGTCACGGCCTCACGATACCGAGGTCGTCCGCCGCCTCCGTCGAACGATGGACGCACGGGCGGGCCGTCGGGGGAAGAATGTGAGCATGTCGTCGCCAGAGCCCGCACCGCGCCCCGGCACCGGTCGGTGGTCGTGGGCGACACTGGTGGGCTCGATCCGCGTGGGTCAGGCGGTCATCACCGCGGTGCTGCTCGCGGTCGGCGTGGTCAGGGCGACGATCGACGGCGTGCCGCTGCCGTGGGTGCTCGCCCTCGGACTGGTGTTCCTCGGGTGGTACGGCGGCGGGCTGCTGCTCGGCGAGCGCACGGCCGACCGGCGCCTCGCCACCTGGTGGCTGCTCGGCCTCACCCTCATCTGGCTCGGGGCCGTGGTCGTGTCGCCGGAGTTCGTGTGGCTGGCGTTCGCGCTGTGGCTGCTCGCCGGGTTCATCCTGCCGCTGCGGTGGGCGGTGCCCCTCAGCGTGCTCGTGCTCGCGGTGGTGATCCTCGCCCCGGTCGTGCACACCGGAGAGACGACGTACGCCAACGTGATCGGTCCTCTCGTGGGCGGGGTCTTCGCGCTCGGCATCTCCCGGGGCTACCTCGTGCTGGTGCGCGACGGCCGGGAGCGACGGCGGCTGATCGCCTCGCTCGTGGCCACGCAGGAGGAGATGGCCGCGGTGCAGGACGAGCTCGCCCGCATGCAGCGCGAGTCGGGGGCGAGCGCCGAACGCACCAGGGTGTCGCGCGACCTGCACGACACCGTCGCGCAGAGCCTGTCGTCGGTGGGGATGCTGTCGCGCGCGGCGCTCGCGGGCGACGACCAGGAACAGCGCACCAGGGCGCTCGAGCAGATCGGTGCGCTCGCAGCCGAGGGGCTGGCCGACGCGCGGCGCATCGTGAACGACCTGATGCCCGCGGAGCTGGAGTCCACCGCGCTCGCCGACGCCCTCGCGCGGATGCTCGACCGCCTGTCGGACGAGACCGGCATCGACACGACCCTGCACGCCGACGACGAGCTGCCGCCGCTGGGCATCGACGCCGAGATCGCGCTGCTGCGGACGGCGCAGTCGGCCCTCGCGAACGTCCGCACGCACGCCGGCGCCTCCCGCGTCGTGGTGACCCTGGCGGATGCGGGCGACGCCGTGCGGCTCGACATCGTCGACGACGGGGCGGGTTTCGACGCGTCCCGGTGGGATGCGCGCGGCACGACGGGGGCGGGCGGCGGCTACGGGTTGCGCTCGATGCGGGCGCGGCTGCGGGAGCTCGGCGGAGGCCTCGACGTGGAGAGCGCCCCGGGCGACGGGACCGCCCTCTCGGCGCACGTGCCGCTGCGGACCGCGGGCCCCCGGGAGACGGGAGCGCTGCGGTGACCGCGGTGCGCGTGCTGCTCGTCGACGACCACCCCATCGTCCGCGCGGGGGTGCGGTCGCTGTTCGACCACCGCGACGACGTGGAGGTCGTGGGCGAGGCGGCGTCGGGGGAGGAGGCGGTCGCCCTCGCGCGGCACCTGCACCCCGACGTGGTGCTGTGCGACCTGCGGCTGGGCGCGGGCATGGACGGCGTGCAGACCACGGCGGCTTTGCGTGCGCAGGACCCCGCCCCCGCCGTGCTCATCCTGACCACGTTCGACCGCGACGCCGAGATCCTCGGAGCCGTCGAGGCGGGCGCCGCGGGCTACCTGCTGAAGGACATCGCCCCGGACGACATCGTGCGTGCGGTGCGTGCGGCCGCGTCGGGCGGGCTCGTCCTCACGCCGGAGCTCAGCGAGCGCGTCGGCCAGGTGCTGCGGGCACCCCGGGTGCGTCTGACCGACCGGGAGCTCGACGTGCTGCGGCTGCTCGCCACGGGCGCCTCGAACCGCGAGATCGCGAAGACCCTGTTCGTGACGGAGGCCACGGTCAAGACCCACCTCGTGCACGTGTTCGAGAAGCTCGGCGCGGACAGTCGCGCCAGGGCCGTGGCGATCGCGCGCGAGACGGGCGTGATCTGAGCCCCGCATCTCCACCGTTCGATGGATCCGCGGATTCCCGGCCCGACGGAGGCTGGGGGTGACCCGAAAGGAACACCCATGCGCCGACTCTTCTACGCCGCGTTCGCCTCCATGCTCGCCGGGGTCGCCTCCGGCCTCTTCTACCGCGAGTTCACCAAGCTCAACGACTTCCCCGAGGGCGCCCCGACGCAGCTCGGGCTCGTGCACACCCACCTGCTGGTGCTGGGCTTCGTGGTCTACCTGATCGTGCTGCTGCTGGAGCGGGCGTTCACGCTCTCCGCGAGCCGCCTGTTCGGCTGGTTCTTCTGGCTCTACACCGCCGGACTCGTGCTCACCTCGGCCATGCTGCTGTGGCACGGCTCCCTGACGGTGCTCGGCCTGGAGTCGTCCAAGATGATCGCGGGCATCGCCGGACTGGGCCACATGCTGCTCACGGCCGGGATGGTGCTGCTGTTCCTCGCTCTGCGCAAGCGCCTGCCCGCCGCGCGACCCGTCGCGGCACCCGTGTCCGCCACCGCGAGCGTCTGACCTCGCCGCAACTCCCCAGAACCGCGGCGTCACACGCGAATCGGCGGGCTCCCCTCCCGGGGGCCCGCCGATTCTGCGCAGTCGCGTGCGTCTAGTGTGCGTCGATGGTCTCGTCGCGCAGGTAGGCGATGTGCGCCTCGTGCCGGGCGATGTGATGGGGCGACTTGCGCACGAACACCCACGCGACGATGAGGATCGCGAACCAGATCGGCGTGACCAGGAGGGCCGTCAGCGTGTCGGGCTGGGTGGTGAGCGCCCACAGGATGAAGACGAAGAAGGCGAGCACCACGAACACCATGAACACGCCGCCGGGCATCTTGAACGCCGAGGCCGCGGCCTTCTCCGGACGGGTGCGCCGGTACTTCAGGTAGCTGCACAGGAAGATCGTCCACACGAACATGAAGCACACCGCCGACACCGTGGTCACCATGTCGAACGCGGTGCCGATGTCCTTGCCCGCATAGAGCAGCACCACGCCCGACAGCAGCAGGATGCAGGAGAGGAACAGGGCGTTCTGCGGCACGCGACGCTTCGACAGGCGGGCGAACATTCGCGGCGCATCGCCGTCCTGCGCGAGGCCGAACACCATGCGCGAGGTCGAGTAGATGCCCGAGTTCGCGCTCGACATGGCCGAGGTGAGCACCACGAGGTTGACGACGGTCGCGGCGATGCCGAGGCCGGCGAGGGCGAACATCGCGATGAACGGGCTCTCCCCGGCCACGTACTCGGTCCACGGGGTGACCGCCATCAGCACGATCAGCGCGCCGACGTAGAACAGCAGCACGCGGATCGGGATCGCGTTGATCGCCTTCGGGAGGTTGCGCTTCGGGTCTTTGGCCTCGGCGGCGGCGGTGCCCACGAGTTCGATCCCGACGAACGCGAACACCGCGATCTGGAAGCCCGCGACGAAGCCCATGAAGCCGTGCGGGAACATGCCGCCGTGCTCCCACAGGTTCGAGAAGCTCGCGGTGCCGGCGTCGTGCTGGAAGCCGGTGAACACCATCACCAGACCCGTCGCGATGAGAGCCACGATCGCCACGATCTTGATGAGCGCGAACCAGAACTCCATCTCGCCGAACGCGGCGACGGTCGGCAGGTTCAGCGCGAGCAGGATCACCACGACCAGCAGGCCGGGGATCCACAGCGGGATACCGGGGATGAGCGCATCCGTGTACCCGGCGATCGCGATCACGTCGGCGACACCGGTGACCACCCAGCAGAACCAGTAGGTCCAGCCGGTGAAGAACCCGGCCCAGGGCCCGAGCAGATCGCTCGCGAAGTCGCTGAACGACTTGTACTTGAGGTTCGACAGCAGCAGCTCGCCCATCGCGCGCATGACGAAGAACAGCATGAACCCGATGATCATGTAGACGAAGATCACCGAGGGCCCGGCGACCGAGATCGTCTTGCCGCTCCCCATGAACAGGCCGGTGCCGATGGCGCCGCCGATGGCCAGCAGCTGGATGTGCCGGTTGCTCAGTGCCCGCCGCAGGTGCTGCTCGCTCCCCGCATCGGCGGTGGCCCCCGTGCTGTTGATCGCCCCCGTGTCTTCCTTCGTCACGCTGTCTCCTCCGGTCTTCGTCGACACGCCGCGACACTCGCGTGCCGGCGACTGATGCAGAGTAACCACCGCGGTGCGCTCGCCCGAAATCGGCAGAGAAGCTCCGGCATTCCGCCCCCCGGTGTTCCCTCGTCCCGAAACGATTCGATAAACTGGTCGCTTCCCGATCCGCCCTTCGTCTTCTGCGAGCCGCTCTTCATGGCCACCACCCTCACCACGGGCCGTCCGTGGCGTGTCATCCTCGCCTTCTCGATCCCCCTCCTGCTCGGCAACGTCGTGCAGCAGCTGTACCAGTTCGCCGACGCGATCGTGGTCGGGCGCCACCTCGGCGTCCAGTCGCTCGCGGCGGTCGGCGCGACCGGCAGCCTCCTGTTCCTGCTGCTCGGGTTCGCGTGGGGCCTGACGAGCGGTTTCGCGATCCCGGTCGCCCAGGCCTTCGGCGCCCGAGACGATGCCGCCGTGCGCCGCTCGGTCGCGACCGGGGTGCTGCTGAGCGGCATCACCAGCGTCATCCTCACCGTGGTCGCGCCGCTCATCGCCGGGCCGATCCTGGCGCTGCTGCAGACCCCGTCCGAGCTCATGCCCGAGGCGACGGTGTTCACGCAGATCAGCTTCCTCGGCGCGGGCGCGACCATGTTCTTCAACTACCTCTCCGCGATCATCCGCGCGATCGGCGACTCCAAGACCCCGCTGGTGTTCCTCACGGTGTCGTGCGCGCTCAACGTGGGGCTCGTCGTCCTGATGGTGGGGCCGCTGGAGTGGGGCGTCGCGGGGGCCGCCCTGGCGACCGTGGTCGCGCAGGCCGTGTCGGTGATCCTGTGCCTGGAGTTCGTGCGGCGCCGCCTGCCGATGCTGCACCTGCGCCGCGCCGACTGGCGCATCACCGGCTCCGACATCGCGGAGCATCTGCGTCTCGGCCTGCCGATGGGCTTCCAGGCGTCGATCATCGCGATCGGGACGCTCACGGTGCAGGTGGCACTGAACACCCTCGGCGCCGACGCGGTGGCGGCGTACACCACGGCCTCGCGCGTGGACAGCCTCGCGGTCGCCCTGCTCTCGTCGCTCGGGCTCGCCGTGTCGATGTATGCGGCGCAGAACCACGGCGGACGGCGGCCCGACCGCATCCGCCGCGGCGTGGTCGAGGCGACGTGGATGGCGGTGGCCGCCGCGATCGTGCTCGGCGGACTGCTCATCGCGTTCGGCGCTCCCATGGTGCGGCTGTTCGTCGGAGAGGGCTCCGACGGCGTGGTCGACATGGCGCACCGGATGCTCATCATCAACGGCTGCGGCTACTGGGCACTGGGCATGCTGTTCGTGCTCCGCGGTGCGCTCCAGGGGCTCGGGCACACGCTCGTGCCGACCGTGACGGGCGTGATCGAGCTGGTGATGCGCGTCGGGGCGGCCGTGGTGCTCGGGGCCATGATCGGCTTCGACGGCGTCGCGCTCAGCAACCCGCTCGCCTGGGTCGGGGCGATCCTGCTGCTGGTGCCCGCGTACGTCCGTGCCCACCGCGGTCTCGCGAAGCTCCCGGTCGCTCCGGCCGAGGCGACCGAGACCTCGGCGATCGCGATCGTCGGGCCCACCGACGGCTCGATGGTCGTCGACGCCGTGGTCACGCAACCGGTGCGGGTCGTGCGCCCTCGGCGCCTGCGCTGGCCCGTTCGCCGCTGACCGCCACCAGCACATCCATATCGCAGTATGGGGCGCGGCAAACCCTGGGCGCGGCTGTCATCGATCCGTAACGTGTCTCGCGCATAGCGTCGTTGGCGGGGAGCGAAGCGAGGCCCTCGCTTCGCGACGACTCGTCATCGAAACGAGAGTGAAGATCATCATGAAGGTGAGAAGGTACGGAGCGTCATCCGGTCTCGCGATCTGCGGGGCAGCCGTTGCCATGGCAGGAGTGCTTCTGACACCGGGGTTCGCGGGTGCGGATGCCTGGGACGAGCCGGGGTTCCCGCAGGATCAGGGGTTCTCCGTGGAGCAGGGCCAGCCGTTCAGCACCGGGGGCTGGGGCGATACCCCGCCGGTGCAGCAGTCGGTGCCACAGC
>NZ_SSDQ01000029.1:0-30526 GCF_004794315.1 Microbacterium sp. PF5
CTCGCCGCCGCGACCGGGGAGGCCGAGTGGGCGGTCACGGCGCTGCGGCTGCTCGACCCGGCCCTCGAGGGTGCCGCCGGCGCCGACCCGCTGCTTGCGGCGCAGGGCATCGCGACCTCGCCCGACCACACCGACGGCGACCTCCCCTCCGACGCGGCGGCGGTGGCGGGCGCTGCGCTGGCGGCGTGGCGGCTCGGTGCGGGGGACCGGTACCGCGAGGAGGCGGTCGCCCGAGTGCGGATGCTGGCGGCGCGTGCGCTCGGTCAGCCGTTCGCGCACGGGAGCCTGCTCCGGGTGGCCGCGGGGCTGGTCGCACCGGCCCGTCAGCTCGTGGTCGTGACCGAGGACCGCGACGGGGCGCTCGCCCGCGCCGCGCGGGACGCCGACGCCGACGTGCTCGCGGTGGTGTCGCCCGCCCAGGCCGCCGCGTTCGCCGCGGCGGGCTTCGAGCTGTTCGAGGGCAAGGCCGCGACGCCCGAGCGCCTGTACGACTGCCGGGCGTTCGTGTGCCGGCTTCCCACCGCCGACCCCGCCGAGGTCACGAGGGAACGCTGACGCTCACCCTGCCCTCCGCCCCGACCCGGAGGCGGACTGGGCAATCTGCCCAGGGTGGACGGCACGCCGGGAGACGTTCGATTGCGCGCGATGCCCACCATTCGCTGCACCGATTGCCCAGGGGGCGACGTGCGTTCTAGGGTGGCGCGACACCACCCGGATCACAGCAAGGATGCTCTGACGATGCCCCTCTCCGCCCGTCCCGGCCTCGACGCCGTCCCCGCCTACCGTCAGGGCCGCTCGGCCCCCGCCGGTGCCTCGAAGCTCTCGTCCAACGAGTCCCCGCATCCGCCCCTGCCCTCCGTCGTGCAGGTCGTCCAGGAGCGCGTCGCCGGCATCCACCGCTATCCCGACATGAGTGCCGCGGCCGTGCGGCAGGCGCTCGCCGCGCGCCACGGCGTCGACGTCGACGAGGTCACGGTGGGAGCCGGATCGGTGGAGATCGCGGCCCAGCTGATCCACGCGGTCGCCGGCGCGGGTGACGAGGTCGTGTTCGCGTGGCGGTCATTCGAGGCGTACCCCTCGCTCGTGCGCATCGCGGGGGCCACGCCCGTGCCCGTTCCGCTCGACGCGCAGCACGGCCACGACCTCGACGCGATGCTCGCCGCGATCACCCCGCGCACCCGACTGGTGTTCGTGTGCAACCCGAACAACCCCACCGGCACGGTCGTCGACGCGGACGCGCTCGAGCGCTTCGTGGCCGCCGTGCCGCGCGACGTGCTCGTGGTGATCGACGAGGCGTACGTGCACTTCGATCGCACGGCGAGCCGCGGCGCCGGCATCGAGCTGTTCCGCCGCCACCCGCACGTCGCGGTGCTCCACACGTTCTCCAAGGCCTATGGTCTCGCCGGCCTGCGCATCGGCTATGCGATCGCCCCGCGCGAGATCGCCGAGGCGCAGCGCAAGGTGGCCGTGCCGTTCGGTGTGACCGACCTGGCGCAGGCCGCCGCCCTCGCGTCGCTCGCGGCGGAGGAGGAGCTGGCCATCCGCATCGACGAGGTGGTCGCGCAGCGCGAGCGCCTGTACGCCGTGCTCACCGCCGCGGGCTGGCCCGCCGTCCCGTCACAGGCCAACTTCGTCTGGGTCCCGTCGGGGGAGCGCACCGCCGAGCTCGACGCCCTCCTGCACGCCGGGGGTGTCGTCGCCCGCGCCTTCCCCGGCGAGGGCATCCGGATCTCGTCCGGCTCCGCCGTCGACATCGACAGGGTCGAGGCCGCCCTCGCTGCCGCGGTCTCCGGCGGCGACGCCGCGCACGATTCCGGCCGCGATTCGGACCGCGATTCCGACCTGATGGGGGTGACCGCGTGAGCGTCGAGGTCCCGGTCACGACGACCACCACGAAGGGCCTGCATCCCGGGCTCACCCGGCGCCAGATCTCCATGATGGGGCTCGGCGGCGCGATCGGCGCCGGGCTGTTCGTCGGCTCCGGCCAGGCGATCGGGATCGCCGGTCCCGCGGTCCTCATCTCGTATCTGGTCGCCGGCGGCATCGTCGTGCTGGTCATGGCGATGCTGGCCGAGATGGTCGCGGCACGCCCCAGCTCCGGCGCGTTCAGCTCCTACGCCCAGAAGGCGATGGGGCGCAGCGCCGGCAGCGCGGTCGGCTGGCTCTACTGGATCCAGCTGATCGTGGTGATCGCGGCCGAGGCGACCGGGGCGGCGGGCATCGTGGCCGGCTGGATCCCCGGCGTGCCCGCGTGGGTGTGGGTGCTGGTGTTCGTGGTCGCCCTCACCGCGGTGAACCTGTTCGGGGTGCGCAACTACGGCACCTTCGAGTTCTGGTTCGCGGCGATCAAGGTCGCCGCGATCATCGCGTTCCTCGTGGTCGGCGTGTGCGCGATCGTCGGCCTCATCCCCGGTCTTCCGGCCACGGGTGTGTCGAACCTCGTGGACGAGGGCGGCTTCGCGCCCAACGGCATCACCGGCATCGCGGCGGCGCTCCTGATCGTGGTGTTCGCGTTCGGCGGCACCGAGGTCGTGGCGATCGCGGCGGCCGAGTCCGACGACCCGGCGCGCAACATCCGCCGCATCGTGCGCGAGGTGCTGGTGCGCATCCTCATCTTCTACGTCGGCTCGATCTTCGTGATCGTCGCGGTGCTGCCGTGGGACGACCCCGCGGTGGAGGCCGGTCCGTTCTCGGCGGTGCTCGACACGCTCCATGTGCCGGGTGTCGGTCTGGTGATGGACCTCATCGTCGTGGTCGCGCTGCTGTCGGCCATGAACGCCAACATCTACGGCGCCTCCCGCATGGCGTATTCGCTGGGGGAGCGCGGACTGGCGCCGCTGGCGGTCACCCGCACGAGTCTCACGGGCGTGCCGTACCTGGCGGTGCTGGCGTCGGTCGCGTTCGGGTTCGTCACGGTCGGGCTGAACTGGGCGTTCCCCGATGTGGTGCTCCCCGCCCTGTTGAACGTGGTGGGCTCGACGCTGCTGGTGATCTGGACGGCGACCGCGGTCTCGCAGATCGTGCTGCGGCGCCGGGCGGACCGCGCCGGCGAGGCGATGCCGATGCGGATGTGGGGCTTCCCGTGGATCTCGTGGCTGTGCTTGGCCCTGCTCGCCGGGGTGATCGCCCTCGCGATGATCGACCCCGCGGCACGCACGCAGCTGCTGCTGACCCTCGGGCTGACGGTCGTGCTGCTGGTGGTGGCGCGGCTCACCCGTGGTGTGTCCCGTCCCGGCGTGGTGCGGGAGTAGCGGCGTGCGCATCGACCGGCTGGACGCCGCGCTGATCCGGTTGCTCACCGAGTCGCCGCAGCTGCCCATCCTGGAGTGTGCGCGGCGGCTGGGCATCGCACGCGGCACCGCCACCAGCCGGCTCGCGCGACTGCACGAGGGCGGGGTGATCGAGGCGATCGTGCCGCGCGTCGACCCGGCCGGCTTCGGCTACGGCATGGTCGCGTTCTGCCTGGTCGAGATCGATCAGAAGGTGGGGCACGACGAGGTGGCCGCCGCGCTCGCGGACGCGGTGCCGGAAATCGTGGACATGCACACCGTGACGGGGGCGAGCGACATGCAGCTGCGCCTGGTCGCGCGCGATGCCACGCAGCTGCAGGAGGTGCTCGACCGGGTCGCCGTCGTGCCGGGGGTGGCGCGCACGGCGTCGTCCATCGCGATGCGCACGCACCTGTCGGGGCGCGTGCTGCCGCTGGTCGAGCACGTGGCCACCGACGACGCCGGCTGAGCACCGGCCTCGCCGTCGGGGCTCCCGTGCTCAGATCCAGCCGGGCAGCCAGTTGTGCAGCCGCCAGAAGTCGTACGGCACGCTGATCCCCAGCCACAGCGGCAGGAAGAACGCCGACACGAGCACGACCACGGTCAGGAACACCACCACGGTGCGCTGCCCGGACTGGCGCCGGTGCAGCGGATCGTCGCGTGTCCCGGCGATGATCCGCAGCGTCATCGTCAGCGCGAGCACCAGGAACGGCATCATGACCACCGTGTAGAACTGGAAGATCGTCCGCTCGGGGAACATCAGCCAGGGCAGGTAGGTCACGGCGAGCCCCACGAGCGGCAGCGTGAGCGCCGGTTCGATCGGCTGACGGGCGATCCACGCGCGCACCAGGCGGTACAGCAGGTACACGCTCGCGGCGACGCCGCCGTACCAGATCAGCGGGTTGGGGATCGCGGAGATCACGCCGATGCAGTGGTCGACCCCGCACGCGGTCGGATCGGGGTCGACCCAGACGGCGGTCGGTCGCAGCAGGAACGGCCACTCCCACGCGGGGCTGGCGTAGGGGTGCCCGCGGCTGAGCCCCACGTGGAAGCCCAGCATCGCCTGGTGGTAGTTCCACAGCGCGAGCAGGGGGTTCGCGTCGCTGCCGCGGTCGTAGCCCTTGTCGGTCACGAGCCACCCGGTCCAGCTCGCGAGGTACACGGCCGCGGCCGGCAGCACCAGCAGCACGAACGACACGGGCCCCTGGCGGAACACGGCGGACGCGGGCCACACGACCACACCGCCGCGGCGCCGGGCCAGCGCATCGGTGACCACCACGTACAGCCCGAAGCCGGCCAGCACGTACAGGCCCGACCACTTCACGGCGCACGCCGCCCCCAGCGCGAGACCCGCGGCGACGAGCCACGGGCGGCGCCACAGCACCGGACCCCACAGCGGGTCGGGGGCGTCGGGGTCGCGGCGCTCCAGGAGGGGGATGGTGCGTTGCCGGTCGAGCAGCACGAACAGCACGCCGAGCAGCACGAAGAAGGTGAGGATGCCGTCGAGCAGCGCGATGCGGCTCAGCACGATGCTCAGTCCGTCGATCGCGAGAAGGGTGCCCGCCACGGTGGCCGCGACCACGGATCCGGTCAGCCGGCGGGCGATCAGGTACACCAGCAGCACGGAGCCCGCACCCAGCAGGGCCGTCGCCAGCCGCCAGCCGGCGCTGTTGTCGGGGCCGCCGATGGCCATGCCGAGTGCGATGAGCCACTTGCCCAGCGGCGGGTGCACGATGAAGGCGCCCTTGTTCGTGAGCGGCAGCTCCTGCAGGGTCTGGAAGGCCTCGTCGGCGCCCTGTCCCCAGACGCCCTCGTAGCCGAGGGTCCACAGCGACCAGGCGTCCTTGACGTAGTAGGTCTCGTCGAACGCCAGCTGGTGGGGGTGCCCGACGTTCACGAGCCGCAGCACCGCCGCGAGCGCCGTGACCACGAGCGGCGCGAGCCACGCGATGGCCCGTCCCCAGTCGGCGGCGTGCAGCACGCGGTCGCGCAGCCGCTCGCACCGCGTCGCCCGCGCCTCGGGGGGAGGCAGCAGGGGCTGGGGCGCGGTCACCGCTCCAGCCTAGACACCCCGCTTCCGTGTGCTCGGAAGTGTGCGCTTCGCCGCGGTTTCGCCCCGCGCCGCGTCAGAGCACGAATGCCGATGTTCTAGAAGTTCGAGAGCTGGAGGGATAGCAGCCGAGTGTCTGGCACCGTAGCGTGTATCTGTCCGCATTTGAGGACAGATAGGACACGTTCATGATCATTCAGTTCTCCGCACGACTCACCGCGGCCGCGGCACTGACCGTCGCATCCGCCCTGGTTTTCCCGCTTTCGGCGTCAGCAAGCTTTGAAGCGCCGACGGAGCGAGGGGTGGCGGTCTCTGAAGTCGCGGTCGTGGGTCGCGCCGTGCCGTCGCGCGACCTCGGTCCGTGTTGGGCGCAAGCCGGGAGAGTTGTCGGTGGCTTTTTCGGATCGATCGGTGCGACTATCGTCAGTCCCGGCTGGAGTGTCGCCGCATGGGCGGCGTATCTGGGACAGGTTGCGCAGGAGAAGCGCACGAGCACCGGGGATTTCGCATGTTGACCCATCCTGTCGAGACGGAAAAGAGCTCCCCCATGGATCAGAGTCCGACGACGAAGGCGCAGCCCAGTGGGGCACGGATCACTGGGTGGATCGCCACTCTGTTCTGCGCCGGCCTGGCTTTCCTCAACGCAGCTCTTGCGACCGAGATCGCTTTCCGGATCTTTTTCGTCGCCTGCGGGGTGGTGCTCGTGGTGGGCGTGATCTCCATGGTCATCCGCTGGTATCGCGGGGGCGGTCGCGACGATCAGGATGGTCACCCGCCCGCCTAAGCTGGGCGGATGATCATCCTCGCCGCCACGCCCATCGGGAATCTCGGGGACGCGTCCCGGCGTCTGGTGGAGGTGCTGGAGAACGCGGAGGTCGTGGTTGCGGAGGACACCCGCACCACGCAGCGGCTGCTGCAGGCGCTGCACATCGCCAACCGCCCGCGCCTGATCGCGCTGCACGACCACAACGAGAAGCAGAAGGCCGCGGAGCTGGCGGCCCTCGCCGCGGACACCGATGTCGTGGTGATGAGCGACGCGGGCATGCCGACCGTGAGCGATCCGGGCTACGGGCTCGTGGCCGAGGCCGTGGCGCAGGGGGTCACGGTCACCGCGATCCCCGGTCCGAGCGCCGTGCTCATGGCGCTGGCGATCTCGGGTCTGCCGACCGACCGCTTCACGTTCGAGGGGTTCTTGCCGCGCAAGCCGGGGGAGCGCCGGGCGACCCTGACCGCGCTCGCCGCGGAGCCGCGCACCATGGTGTTCTTCGAGTCGCCGTCGCGCCTGGCCGCGACGCTCGCCGACATGGGGGCGGCGTTCGGCGAGGACCGCCGGATCGCGGTGTGCCGGGAGCTGACGAAGCTGTACGAGGAGGTGCGCCGCGGGACCGCCGCCGAGCTCGCCGCGTGGGCCGCCGACGGCGTGAAGGGCGAGATCGTGGTCGTGGTCGAGGGCGCGCCCCGCCGCGCGGTGTCGGCCGACGACGCGCTGGCCCAGGTGCAGGCCCTGGTCGCGGACGGCACGCGCCTGAAGGAGGCCGCGGCCGAGGTGGCGGCGCAGACCGGCCTCTCCACGCGCGACCTCTACCAGGCCGCCCTCGCCGCCCGTACCCGATGAGCTCGGGGGGCACCCGGTGACGACACCGGCGGAGGCGCACGACGCCATCGCGGCCGCCTACGACCGCCGCGCCGCGGAGTACGTCGCGATCGCCGGCACGGTGGAGCAGCTGGACCCCCGCGACCGCGACACGATCGATCGCTGGTGCCGAGCCACCTCGGGTGCCCTGCTCGACGCCGGGTGCGGTCCCGGGCTGTGGACGCGGTTCCTCCACGACGCGGGGCACGACGTGTCGGGCATCGACCTGTCGGCGGAGTTCGTCGCGGAGGCCCGCACGCGGCATCCCGGCCTCGATGTCACCCAGGGCTCCTTCCTCGCGCTGCCGCAGCCCGCCGGGTCGCTGGGCGGCGTCCTCGCGTGGTACTCGCTCATCCACACGCCGCCGACCGAGGTGCCCGCCGCGCTCGCCGAGTTCGCGCGCGTGCTCGCGCCAGGGGGACGACTGCTGCTGGGCTTCTTCGACGGCGAGCCGCGCGCGCCGTTCGACCACGCGATCACGACCGCGTACTTCTGGTCGGCGGAGGCGCTCACGCCGCTGCTCGCCGCCGCGGGGCTCGAGGTCGAGGGGACCGAGACCCGCGCCCGCGTGCCCGGGGAGGCGAGCACGCGCCCGCACGGTGCGCTGATCGCCCGCCGGGTCTGATCTACGCTGTCCTGACACCCGATCCGACGACTCGACCCTGGGGGATCCGCCGTGAGCAAGGCCGCGACCGTGTACGACGTCGCCGCGCACGCGGGCGTCTCGATCGCCACCGTGTCGCGGGTGCTGCGGTCGCCCGATGCCGTACGACCGGCGACCCGCGAGCGGGTGCTCGATGCGGTCACGGCTCTCGGCTACGTCCCGAGCGGAAGCGCGCGCGGGCTGGCCGAGCGCCGGACGGGCGTGCTGGGCCTGTACTTCCCGGGGTTCGACGCGGCGGAGGACGCCCCCGCGCTCGACGTCCTGTCGAGTGCAGGAGCCGCGGCCCCGCCGTTCACGGTGGTGGAGGACGAGGGCGAGCCCGGCGCCCCTGCCACCTCGATGCTGTTCCTGGACGAGGTGCTGCGCGGGGCCGAGCTGGAGGCGTGGAAGCAGGGCTTCGTGCTGATGGTGGGCGTGGGGCGCGACGACCCCGACCGGTCGACCGTGCGGGACATGGCCGGTCGTGTCGACGGGCTCATGGTGCTCGCGAGCAGCGTGCCGGATGACGTGCTGGCGCGGCTCGCGCGCCGCATCCCGGTCGTGGTCCTGTCCGGTCCGCCGCGCGGCGACGACTACGACCACGTCACGGTCAGCAACGCCGAGGCGATGGGCGAGCTCACGCGGCACGTTCTCGCGCAGGTCGGGGAGGGTGCGGTCGCGTTCCTCGCGGGTCCCGCGGACTCGCCCGACGCGGAGCAGCGGCGCGAGGGCGTGGTGGCGGCCGTGGCGGCGTCGGGCCGGGCGACCGAGGAGCTGCGGCTGCTGCGCGGCGACTTCACGCGGGCATCGGGGCGGCGCGCGGCCGAGGAGCTGCTGCGCGACGGCGCACCCCCGTCCGCGGTGATCGCGGCGAACGACCAGATGGCGCTGGGGGTCGTCGACGTGCTGCACCGCGCGGGCGTGCGCGTGCCCGACGACGTGCTCGTGACCGGGTTCGACGGCATCGACGCCGCCGCCCTCTCCGTCCCCCCGCTGACGACGATCCGGCAGCCGATGATCGAGCTGGGCCGCGCCGCGGTGCAGGTGCTGGCGCGCCGGCTGGAGGAGCCGGAGGCCCCGCCCGCGGTGGTGCGGCTGCCGTTGCAGATCCTCCTGCGGGAGAGTTCCGCGCGACCCTCCTGACGCGCCTCGAACGGACGGGAGCGCGGTGTCAAGGGGTTGCCGATCACAAATGTATGCGCTTACACTCGCTCATGCGGCTTCGGCCGACGGACGCTCCGACCCGTGGGGCGCCCATCATGACAGAGACGACATGAGGTCCCCCAGTGGCAGAGACGCACACCTTCCGACGCTGGCGCAGAGCCGCCGTCGTGGGGCTCGCGGCCGCGGCGATCGCGCTCAGCGGCTGCAGCATCCAGATCAGCTCCCAGCCCGACCCCTCCATCGGCGAGGACACGATGCTGATCAACGCCGACCACGGCAACCCGTTCTTCACGAAGAACTTCAACCCGTACCTGACCAACACGCGCACCGCCTCGCGGTGGATCTACGAGCCGCTGATCCTGGTGAACCCGCTCGACGGCGAGCTCAACCCGTGGCTGGCCTCCGCGTGGTCGCAGCCCGACGCCCGCACGATCGTGATGACGCTGCGCGACGGGGTCGAGTGGAGCGACGGCGAGGAGTTCACGGCCGACGACGTCGCCTTCACGTTCCAGCTGCTGAAGGATGAGCCGTCTCTCGACATCAAGGGCGCCTGGCAGCACATCGACTCGGTCGAGGTCGACGGCTCCGACGTGGTCTTCCACCTGCAGAGCGAGGACGCCCCGTCGCTGTCGATCCTCGGCCAGACCATGATCGTGCCGGAGCACATCTGGAAGGACGTGCAGGATCCGGGCACCTGGCGCAACGAGGATCCGGTCGGCACCGGCCCGTTCGTGCTCGGCAACTACAACGATCAGCAGTACTCGATGGACCGCAACCCCGACTACTGGCAGGCCGACCGGATCGAGATCGAGCACATCATCCTCCCGGCGACCAACAGCCAGCTCGACACCGTCACGCGCGGCTACGACTGGGCGTACGCGTTCATCTCCGACGTGGAGGGCACGTGGGGCGCGGCCAGCCCCGACAACACCTGGTGGTTCCCGCCGGGCGGCGTGATCTCGCTGGTGCCGAACCTCGAGGTCGCCCCGTTCGACGACGTCAACGTGCGCCGCGGCATCGCGCTCGCGCTCGACC
The DNA here is from genome assembly GCF_004794315.1 of Microbacterium sp. PF5. Lineage (NCBI taxonomy): Bacteria > Bacillati > Actinomycetota > Actinomycetes > Micrococcales > Microbacteriaceae > Microbacterium > Microbacterium sp. PF5. The sequence continues at coordinate 9,795 of NZ_SSDQ01000029.1, forward strand.
GCGAGGAGATCGCCGAGACCGCCTCCGAGGGCTACATGAAGCCCGCCGGCCAGACCGGCCTGATCCTGCCGAACCAGGAGCAGTACCTCGACCCCGAGATCCCCGACGCGGGCATGATCGCGCAGGACGAGGACGCCGCGCTCGCCGCCTTCGCCGAGTCCGGCTACACGCTCGACGGCGATCGGCTGGTGGGGCCGGACGGCGAGCAGCTGGAGTTCTCGCTCACCACCGCGAACGGCTTCTCCGACTGGACCCGCGCCGCGCAGACCGTGCAGCGCCAGCTCGGAGACATCGGCATCAAGGTCTCGCTGAAGCTGCCGCAGCCCGCGGGCTACCAGAGCGCGATCGGCAACGGCGACTTCGAGATGGCGATCGGCGGCATGGGCAACGGCGACGTCTACCAGGCGTTCAACAGCCTGCTCTCCAGCGACTTCTACGTGCCGTCCGGGGAGTCGACCACGAACAACTTCGAGCGCTACCGCTCGCCGGAGGCCGATGCGCTGCTCGCGGAGTACCGCGCGACGGTCGACCCGCAGCGCCAGGGCGAGATCGTGCACGAGCTGCAGAACATCGTGTACGACGAGCTGCCCGTGATCGGCATGTACTACGGCGGCATCTGGGGCCTGTTCAACGAGGCGAAGTTCACCGGGTGGCCGTCCGCCGACGACCCGTACATGATCCCGCAGAACTACGACTCGGCGCCCCTGATGATCTTCACCCACCTGAAGCGAGTGAACGGAGACGACCAGTGAAGTACGTCGCCCAGAAACTCGGCCTGTTCGTGCTGACCCTGTGGGCCGCGGTCACGCTGAACTTCTTCCTCCCGCGCATGATGCCCGGCTCGCCCGCCGACGCCGCAATAGCCAAGCTCTCGCAGAACGGACCCGTGTCGGATGCGACCAGGGCCGCGATCGAGGCGCAGCTCGGCGTGCCGACCGGCTCGCTGTGGGACCAGTACGTCGCCTACCTCGGTCAGGTCGTACGGCTCGACTTCGGCGTCTCGTACACGTTCTACCCGCAGTCGGTGTCGAGCATGGTGTCCACGGCGCTGCCGTACACGCTGGGCCTGGTGGGCATCGTCACGATCCTCGCGTTCGTGATCGGCACCCTCATCGGCGTGATGGCCGCGTGGCGGCGCGGCACCTGGCTCGACTCGCTGCCCACGCTGACCGGCTCGTTCCTCAGCACCTTCCCGTACTTCTGGACCGCGCTGCTGCTGCTGTTCTTCCTCGGCTACGTGCTGCACTGGTTCCCGACGACCGGCGCCTACTCGGCGACCACGACGCCCGGGTTCACGTGGGACTTCATCGTCGACCTGGTGCGTCACGCGTTCCTGCCGGCGCTGACGATCCTGCTCACGTCGCTCGGCGGCTGGATCATCGGCATGCGCAACGCCATGATCAACACGCTCGGCGAGGACTACATCACCTTCGGTGAGGCCAACGGGCTGCGCGGGCGCACGATCGCGCTCCGCTACGCCGCGCGCAACGCGATCCTGCCGAACCTCACCGGCTTCGGGCTCACGCTCGGCGGCGTGGTGGGCGGGTCGATCCTCGTGGAGCAGGTGTTCGGCTATCCGGGCATCGGCTACCTGCTGTTCAACGCCGTGATCGGGCAGGACTACCCGCTCATGCAGGCGCTGTTCCTGATGATCACCGTGAGCGTGCTCATCGCCAACTTCCTCGTGGACATCCTCTACGGGGTGCTCGACCCGAGGACGCGCCGATGATGATCCCTCCTTTCCCTGTCCGCCTGCACTGCGTGCTCGACCCGAGGACCAGACGATGACCTCCACCATGAACGTCAAGATCCCGGCCGATCGGATCGCGGCCCCCAGCCCGTGGCGCTCCTTCGGGCGCATGGTCGGCACCCTGTGGGCCAACGGCAAGGCACGGCTCGGGCTGTGCATCCTCGCCTTCTTCGTCCTGGTCGCGGTGTTCGCGCCGCTCCTCGCGCCGTACGGCCCGAAGGAGAACGGCTTCGAGCGCAACGCCGACGCGTCGTGGGAGCACTGGCTCGGCACGACCGCCGCGGGCGAGGACGTGCTCAGCCAGCTGATCTACGGTGCGCAGGTGAGTCTGCTGGTCGGCTTCGCCGCCGGCATCCTGTCCACGATCGTCGCGGTGCTGATCGGCCTGAGCTGGGGGTACATGCGCGGCTTCGCCGGCGAGGTCGTCGGGTTCATCGTGAACCTGTTCCTCGTGATCCCCGGCCTGCCGCTCATGATCGTGATCGCCGCGTACCTGCAGAACGGCGGCATCCTCATGATCATCGCCGTGATCGTGGTCACCGGATGGGCGTGGGGCGCGCGCGTGCTGCGCAGCCAGACCCAGTCGCTGCGCGGCAACGACTTCGTCACCTCGGCCCAGTTCTCCGGCGACAGCAGGGCCCGCATCGTGTTCCGCGAGATCCTCCCGAACATGACCTCGATCATCGCGGGGACCCTGTTCGGCGCGGCCACCGCGGCGATCCTGGCGGAGGCGGGCCTGGAGTTCCTCGGCCTCGGCGACTCCAGCATCGTCAGCTGGGGCACCATGCTCTACTGGGCGCAGAACTCCAACTCGCTGCTCACCGGGCAGTGGCTGCTGCTGTTCGCCCCCGGTCTGTGCATCGCCCTGTTGGCCCTCAGCCTCACACTCATCAACTTCGGCGTGGACGGCATCTCCAATCCGCGCCTGCGGGAAGGGAAGGGGCGATGAGCGCCATGACCGCGCACACCTCGGATAGCAACGCCGGAATCCTCCTCGACGTGCAGAACCTGTCCGTCGAGTACGCCTCCCCGGGGCAGCAGCCCGTGCAGGCCGTGCACGACGTGTCGTTCACGCTGCGACGCGGCGAGTTCGTCGGACTCGTCGGCGAGTCCGGGTCGGGCAAGTCCACGCTCGGGTTCGCGCTGACCCGGCTGCAGAAGCCCCCGGCGCGCATCAGCGGCGGTCGCATCCTGTTCGACGGGCGCGACATCCGCGAGCTCGACGCCGAGGGACTGCGCCGCCAGCGGCAGGGCGGCTTCGCGATGGTGCTGCAGTCGGGCATGAACGCGCTCAACCCCGTGCGCACGGTCGCAGGTCACTTCCGCGACATCTTCGCCGCGCACGGGCATGTGCCCCGCGAGGCCCGTGAGGCCAGGGCCCGCGAGCTCGTGGGGAAGGTCGGCCTGAAGCCCGAGGTGCTCGACCGCTACCCCGGGGAGCTCTCGGGCGGCATGCGGCAGCGCGCCTCGATCGCCCTCGCGCTGTCGCTGGAGCCGCAGCTCATGGTGTTCGACGAGCCGACCACGGCCCTCGACGTGCTCGTGCAGCACGCGGTGATGGACACGATCCAGGAGCTGCAGCGGTCGGAACGGTTCACGGCGATCCTCATCAGCCACGACCTCGGCATCGTGCTCGAGGCCACCGACCGGGTCATGGTGATGCACGAGGGCCGCATCGTGGAGGACGCCCCGAGCCACGACATCCTGCACCGTCCGCAGGACGAGTACACGCGCATGCTGCTGAGCCACTACGCCGACCCCCGGGCGGAGAAGATCGAGATCCCCGGGTTCCTCGATGTGGGCACCCGCCGCCGCGAGGGCCGCAGCCGCACCGACGTCACCGAGACCCTGCCGACCGTGTCTGCGCGCGACACCCGGCGCGCGGACGCCGCGATCGTGGTGGACGGCGTCACCAAGCGGTACCCGGCGCCGCGGCGCGGGCAGGAGCCGGTGGTCGCGGTCGACGACGTGTCCTTCCGGCTGGAGCCGGGGGAGGCCCTCGCGCTGGTCGGCGCCTCGGGGTCGGGCAAGTCGACGATCGCGAAGATGCTCACCGGCGTCGAGAAGCCCACCGCCGGCACGATCCGCTTCGGCGACACCGACGTCGCCGCACTGAAGCGCCGGGGCCTGCGCGACCTCCGCAAGGACGTGCAGATGGTGTTCCAGGACCCGTATGCGGCCCTGAACCCGCTGCACACGGTCGAGTATGCGCTGTCCCGCCCGATCCGCAACTACACGACGCTGCGCGGCACCGAGGCGCGGGCGCGCGTGCTCGAACTGCTGGAGACCGTCGGCCTCACGCCCGTCGAGCAGTTCGCGGCCAAGCTGCCGCACCAGCTCTCCGGCGGACAGCGGCAGCGTGTCGTGATCGCCCGTGCGCTCGCGAGCGACCCGCAGGTGCTGATCGCCGACGAGCCCGTGTCGATGCTCGACGTGTCGCTGCGTGCCGGCGTGCTCGCGCTGCTGGAGGACCTGCGTGAGCGCTGGGGCATCAGCATGCTCTACATCACGCACGACCTGCTGAGCGCGCGCCTGGTCACCGAGAACATCCTGGTGCTCAACGGCGGACGGGTCGTGGAGCGCGGCGAGACCTCGCACGTGCTCCAGCACCCCGAGGACCCGTACACGGTCGAGCTGCTCGACGCCGTGCCCAACCCCTCCCGCGCGCGCTGAACCGCGCCGGGAGATCTGCAAGAAAGAGAGAGGAGCGCATCCGTGCTCGCATTCCCCGACGGCTTCCTCTGGGGCGCCGCGACCGCCGCCCATCAGGTGGAGGGCAACAACACCACGAGCAACTGGTGGGCGATGGAGCACGCCCCCGACTCGCCCATGGTCGAGCCCTCCGGCGACGCCGCCGACCACTTCCACCGCTACCCGGAGGACACGCGGCTGCTGGCCGAGGCGGGGCTGAACTCCTACCGCTTCTCGGTCGAGTGGGCGCGGATCGAGCCGGAGCGCGGCTTCGTGTCACGGGCGATGCTCGACCACTACCGCCGCATGATCGACACCGCACGGGAGCACGGGCTCGACCCGACGGTCACCCTCATGCACTTCACGGTGCCGCAGTGGTTTCAGCGCGACGGCTTCTGGCGCGCGGGCGACGCGGTCGACCTGTTCTCGCGCTACGTGGAGACCGTGCTGCCCATCCTCGACGGCGTGCGCTACGTGTGCACGATCAACGAGCCCAACATCGCCGCGATGCTGGCCGGGGGAGAGGACGCGGCCAACCTCGTCGCCTACGGCCTGCCCAATCCCGACCTCGCCGTGGCGGACACGCTGCTGGCCGCGCACCGCCGGGCCTCCGAGCTCGTGCACACCGTGCCGGGCGCGCAGGCGGGGTGGACCATCGCGACCCAGGCCTTCCACTCGACGGGCGAGCCGGGCGCCGACGAGATGCTGGCGGCCTACGGCGACCCGCGCGACCACTGGTACCTGGAGCAGTCGGCCGGCGACGACTTCGTGGGCGTGCAGGCGTACACGCGCACGTTCATCGGTCCGGAGGGACCGCGGCCGGTCGCCGACGACGTGGAGACGACGCTGACCGGGTGGGAGTTCTACCCGCCCGCGCTCGAGCTGGGGGTGCGCAGCGCGTGGCAGCGCAGTGGCGGGGTGCCGGTGATCGTGACCGAGAACGGCATCGCCACGGCCGACGACACCCGCCGCATCGCCTACACGCAGGGCGCACTGGAGGGCCTGCACCGCGCGATCGCGGACGGCATCGAGGTGCGCGGGTATCAGCACTGGAGCGCGCTGGACAACTACGAGTGGGCGAGCGGCTTCCGGCCGACCTTCGGGCTGATCGGGTTCGACCACGAGACGTTCGAGCGGTTCCCGAAGCCGTCGCTGGCGTGGCTGGGCGAGGTCGCACGACGCAACGCGCTCTGAGCGCGCACCGGCGTAACCTGCGGCATGGGGGCACCTAGAATTGTCCCCATGCCCGCAGGCGAATCCTTCTACATCACCACGCCCATCTACTACCCGTCCGACGTGCCCCACATCGGCCACGGGTACACGACGGTGGCGGTCGACACGCTCGCGCGGTGGCACCGCCAGGCGGGGGATGACACCTGGATGCTCACGGGCACCGACGAGCACGGGCAGAAGATGCTGCGGGCGGCGGCGGCCAACGGCGTGACGCCGCAGGAGTGGGTGGACAAGCTGGTCAGCGAGAGCTGGTTCCCGCTGTTGACGACCCTCGATGTCGCCAACGACGACTTCATCCGCACGACGCAGGAGCGCCACGAGACCAACGTGCAGACGTTCTTCCAGCGCCTGTACGACCGCGGCTACATCTACGCGGGCGAGTACGAGGCGCTCTACTGCGTGGGCTGCGAGGAGTTCAAGCCGGAGTCCGAGATCGTCGACGGCACCGGTCCCTTCGAGGGGCTGAAGGTGTGTGCGATCCACTCCAAGCCGCTGGAGCTGCTGCAGGAGAAGAACTACTTCTTCAAGCTGAGCGAGTTCCAGGACCGGCTGCTCGAGCTGTACAAGACCGAGCCCGACTTCGTGCGGCCGGACTCGGCGCGCAACGAGGTCGTGTCGTTCGTGAGCCAGGGGCTGAAGGATCTGTCGATCTCGCGCTCCACGTTCGACTGGGGCATCCCGCTGCCGTGGGACGAGTCGCACGTGATCTACGTGTGGGTCGACGCGCTGCTCAACTACGCCACCGCCGTGGGCTACGGCTCCGACGAGGAGACGTTCGCGCGCCGCTGGCCCGCGTACCACGTGGTCGGCAAGGACATCCTGCGCTTCCACGCGGTGATCTGGCCCGCGCTGCTGATGGCGGCGGGGCTCGACGTTCCCAAGGGCGTGTTCGCGCACGGCTGGCTGCTGGTCGGCGGCGAGAAGATGTCGAAGTCGAAGCTGACCGGCATCGCGCCGACCGAGATCACCGACGTGTTCGGCTCCGACGCCTACCGCTTCTACTTCCTGTCGGCGATCGCGTTCGGCCAGGACGGCTCGTTCTCCTGGGAGGACCTGTCCGCCCGCTACCAGGCCGAGCTCGCGAACGGCTTCGGCAACCTCGCCTCCCGCACGACCGCGATGATCGAGAAGTACTTCGAGGGCATCGTCCCGCCGGCGGCCGAGTACACCGAGGCGGACCTCGCGATCCAGAAGATCGTCGCCGACGCCGCGACGAAGGCGGATGCCGCGATCGGCCAGTTCCGCATCGACGAGGCGATCTCCGCGATCTGGACCATCGTCGACGCGCTCAACGGCTACATCACCGAGAACGAGCCGTGGGCGCTGGCCCGCGACGACGAGAAGCGCGAGCGTCTGGGCACGGTGCTGTACACGTGTGCCGAGGGCCTGCGGGCCCTGGCGGTGCTGTTGTCGCCGGTGATGCCGCAGTCCACCGAGAAGCTGTGGATCGCACTGGGCGCCGCCGAGACGCTGGGTCGTCTGCAGGACCAGCCGATCCGTGAGGCGGGGGCGTGGGGCGTGCTGAAGCCGGGCACGAGCGTCAACGGCCTCGCGCCGCTGTTCCCGCGCGTGGAGTCCACGGCCTGACCGACACCCCATGACCGAGACGTACGTGCAGCGCCGAGACGGCGACGGGCGCAAAGACCTGCGGTATCCCGCAGCCCCTGAGCCCCTCGCCGTCCCGGTGTACGACAACCACGCGCACCTGGAGATCATGGACGGCGACGAGCCGTTGAGCCTGACGGAGCAGCTCGACCGCGCCGAGGCCGTGGGCATCGCCGGGGTCGTGCAGGCATCGGGCGACATCGAGTCGTCGCGCTGGGCGGTCGAGGCGGCGGCTTCGGACCCGCGCGTGCTCGCCGCGGTGGCGATCCACCCGAACGACGCGCCGACCTATGCCGAGCAGGGCCGTCGCGGCGGTGTCGGTCTCGACGAGGCCCTCGCAGTGATCGACGAGCTGGCGGCGCATCCGCGCACCCGCGCGATCGGCGAGACCGGGCTCGACTTCTTCCGCACCGAGCCGGAGCGCCGCGGGCCGCAGTTCGAGTCGTTCGAGGCGCACATCGCGCTCGCGAAGAAGCACGGCATCGCGATGCAGATCCACGACCGCGACGCGCACGACGCGGTGCTGGAGACCCTGTCGCGTGTGGGCGCTCCCGATCGCACGGTGTTCCACTGCTTCTCCGGCGACGCCGCGATGGCCCGGGTGTGCGCCGACGCGGGCTACCACCTGTCGTTCGCGGGCAACGTCACGTTCAAGAACGCGCAGAACCTGCGCGACGCGCTGAAGGTCACGCCGCTCGACCGACTTCTGGTGGAGACCGACGCCCCGTTCCTCACGCCGACGCCGCTGCGGGGACGCCCGAACGCGCCCTACCTCGTGCCGATCACGGTCCGCTTCCTGGCCGCCGAGCTCGGCATCGGCGTCGACGAGCTGTCCGCGCAGCTCGCCGAGAACACCCTGCGGGTCTACGGCTCGTTCACCGACTGAGCGTCCACGTCGTCCGGGCCGGTTTGGGCGACCGGTTTCGCGCTCACGATCTGCGAGATCGGCTTCCACACCAGCAGCAGCGTGATCGCTGCGCCGCCGAACGCGAACCACCACGGTGCGGTGAGCCCCCACAGCTGGGCGATCACTCCGCCGAGCGCCTGGCCGACGATCATGCCCCCGAACACCCCGACCATGTTGACCGAGGCGACGCGTCCCTGCAGCTCGGCGGGCACGAGGCGCTGCCGGACGGTCGTGGAGATCGTGCCCCACACGAAGGCGTACGCGCCGAAGAAGAACATGATGATCAGCGCCACCCAGCCGGCGGTGGTGAGCGCGAACGCCAGGTGCATCAGCACCTCCAGCGAGAGCACGATGCGCATGAGGGTCGCGAACGACACGTGCCGTTCGAGCCACCCGAAGCTGAACGTCGCGAGGATGCCGCCGGCCGCGGACGCCGTGGTGAGGGCGCCGTACCCCACCGGACCCATCTGCAGGTGCTCGGTCGCGTACAGCACGAGCACGCCCCACGGCGCCGCCCACGTGACGTTGAAGACGAGGATGATGATCACCAGCATGCGCACGGGCGGGTTGCGCCACAGCCAGCGCAGCCCCTCCGCGATGTCGGTGTGCACGGGCGGGTGCGCGGCGGCGTCCGCCCGGGGCGGCACGGGCGTGCGGGCCATGCGGGAGATCAGCACGACCGCGAGGCTGACGCACAGCACCTCGACCAGGAACGGCCAGGCGTGCCCCGCGGCGAACAGGAACGCCCCGAGGGGAGGACCGGCGAACTGGTTGGCCACGAGGTAGCCGGCCTGGAGCCGGGCGTTCCCGAGGCCGAGGTCGTCCGGCTTCACGATCATCGGCAGCAGCGTGCTGCTCGCGGTGTCGACGAACACCTCGGCCGAGCCGTACAGGAAGGCCACCGCGAGCACGATCCCGATGTTCGCGGTGCCCGTCACGAGGAACACGCACAGCGCCGCGAGCACGACCGCCCGCGCGGCGTTCGCGATCATCACCAGGCGCCGACGGTCGAAGCGGTCGGCGATGGCCCCCGCGTGCAGGCCGAACAGCAGCCAGGGCAGGAACTGGAGGACGGCGCCGGAGGCGACGAGGATCGGCGACGAGGTCATCGAGGCGATGAGCAGGGGAGCGGCGGCCAGCGCCACGCCGTCGCCGATGTTGCTCGTCCACGACGACGCGAGCAACCAGCGGAAGTCCCTGCCCATGCGCCGCGGAGCGATCAGTTCACCGAGGGAGGGCATCCCCGCAGGATAGCGAGTGCCGGGGACGGTCGGGCTTTCGGCGAGAATGGACGCATGACCGTCACCCTGCTCGGAGCCGCCGAGATCCGCCGACTGGCCGCCGAGCTCGATGTCACCCCCACCAAGAAGCTGGGCCAGAACTTCGTCACCGACGCGAACACGGTCCGCAAGATCGTGCAGGCCGCGCGCGTGCAGCCGGGCGAGCGCGTGGTCGAGGTGGGGCCCGGCCTGGGTTCGCTGACGCTCGCGATCCTGGAGACCGGGGCCGCCGTCACGGCGGTGGAGATCGATCACCGCCTCGCCGCCCGCCTGCCGCAGACCGCCGCCGATCACGGCGTGCCCGAGGGGGCGCTCACGGTGGTCGATGCCGACGCGCTGCGGGTGGCCGAGCTGCCCGGCGAGCCGACCGTCCTGGTCGCGAACCTGCCGTACAACGTGTCGGTGCCGGTGCTGCTGCACTTCCTCGAGACCTTCCCCTACCTGCATCGGGGCGTCGTGATGGTGCAGGCCGAGGTGGCCGAGCGCCTGGCGGCGAAGCCGGGGTCGAAGATCTACGGCTCGCCGAGCGTGAAGGCCGCGTGGTACGGCGAGTGGCGGCTCACCGGCACGGTGTCACGGCAGGTGTTCTGGCCCGTCCCGAACGTCGACAGCCTGCTCGTCGGGTTCGATCGGTCGGAGGGCGAGCGCGGCTCCGAGGCCGAGCGTCGCCGCACCTTCGAGATCGTCGATGCCGCGTTCAACCAGCGCCGCAAGATGCTCCGCCAGGCGCTGTCCGGCGTCTTCGGCAGCTCGGCCGCTGCGACCGAGGTGCTGACGGCCGCCGGCGTGGCCCCGACCGCCCGCGGCGAGGACCTCACGGTCGACGACTACCAGCGCATCGCGCAGCAGGCACCGGCGGCGCCGGACGCGGCGGCCAGGGTCTGACGCCCTGCGCGCGGCCCGAGGTTCTGCCCCTCGACACCGCCGGGCTCCCGCCGTCGCGGCGGGAGCCCGGCGGAGGTGCGGGCAGGACGCGGAGCTCAGACCCCCGAAGGGATCTCCGTGAGCGTGCGGTCGTGCAGCGGCTGCTCGGGTCGGTGGTTGTCGGGGTAGACGTCGGTGAACGCGGCGAGCTCCTCCGCCGACACCGTCACCGGGGTGAGGTAGACGTTCCAGCGCACGCCCTCGGTGCACGGCGGCGTGGTGAGCGAGCCGTCGTACTGCACGCTCATGCCGTCCGCCGGGATGAGCGCGCTCGGGTCGATCTTGTGGCTCAGCGGCGTGCCCTTCTCGCTCACGGTGGTGGTGATCGACGAGAAGAACTCGTCGAGTGCCGTGCTGGCCGGCCCAGCCTGCAGCATCACGCCGAGCACGAGCATCGAGCCGTCCTCGGCCTTGTGTACCAGGTGCAGCTCGGCGGGGGCCGTGCGTCCGTCGATCGTGTGCTCGCTGCTGGCGTGCAGGTGGAACTGCTGCAGCTCGTACGTCTTGCCGTTCACCTCGATCGAGTTGGACCTCGGGTCCTCCGGGATCGCCTCGATGGTGTGGCCGTTGTTCTCGATGTCGAACGCGGCGGGGGCGTAGTGCGTCACGACCTTCTGCGCGGCGGTCCCCATCTGCACCGTCGAGGTGTCGATGGCGATGGGGGACTCGTGGGAGCTGTCGACGTTCTCGCACGCGGCGCCGAACTTCCCCCAGTGCTCGGGGCCGTTGGACCCGCGGTACGACCACTCGGCGTCCGCGGAGGCGCCGGGCGAGGGCGACGCAGACGCGGCGGGGGTCGTGGCGGCGGGTGCGCAGCCGGCGAGAGCGCCGATCGCGAGGGCCGCGGTGGACAGAGCGAGAGCGGGGCGGATCTTCATGTTGTTTCCTTCGGAGTGTGCGGCGCGCGCTGCAGGCACAGCGGATCGCCGCGCACCACACCGCGACGCCATCGGGACGATGCCCTGGCGGACTGCGTGATCACCCGGACGGCCAGTTGTCACTGCCCCGCGGCGTCCGAGCGGCACGAGTGTAGGCGACGAAACCCGGAGTTGCCCGTGGTCCCGCACCGCCCGTCGTCCCCGCCTACCAGCGCATCGGGCGCCACGCAACGGCGATCCCGGATCCCACACCGCCCGGTAATCTGGCACCGTGACCGACTCCCCGCGCTTCCGTCCCGATGTCCCCGAGCTCCACCGCCCGTACGCCGCCGACGAGGGCCGCTACGGACGGTTCGCCTACCGTCAGGTCGGGTCGTCCGGCCTCTACCTGCCGCCGATCTCGCTCGGGCTGTGGTGGAACTTCGGCGACAACATCCCGCTCGACAACCAGCGCGCGCTGCTGCGTCACGCGTTCGACGGCGGTATCACGCACTTCGATCTCGCGAACAACTACGGCCCGCCCTACGGCTCCGCCGAGAAGAACTTCGGTCGCATCTTCGCGGAGGACTTCCGGCCCTATCGCGACGAGCTCATCATCTCGTCGAAGGCCGGCTGGGACATGTGGCCGGGCCCGTACGGCGACTACGCGAGCCGCAAGTACATCCTCGCCAGCGCCGAGCAGTCGCTCACGCGCATGGGCCTGGACTACGTCGACATCTTCTACTCGCACCGCGTCGATCCGGTCACCCCGATCGAGGAGACCGTGGGCGCGCTCGACACGCTCGTGCGGCAGGGCAAGGCGCTCTACGTGGGCATCTCGTCGTACAGCGCCGAGCGCACGGCCGAGGCGGTCGCCGTGGCGAAGGATCTCGGCACCCCGCTGGTCATCCACCAGCCCGCATACTCGATCCTGAACCGGTGGATCGAGGACGGCCTCACGACGGCGCTCGAGGAGTCGGGCCTCGGGGCCATCGCGTTCACGCCGCTCGCGCAGGGACTGCTCACCGACAAGTACCTGGGCGACGGCACCGCCGATCGGGCGCAGCAGCGCGGCTCGCTCCCGAAGGGCAAGCTCACCGACGAGGCCGTGCAGACGCTGCGGGCGCTGAACGACGTGGCGAAGGGCCGCGGACAGTCGCTCGCCCAGCTGGCGCTGCAGTGGACGCTGCGCACCCCCGTGGTCGCCTCGGCCCTGATCGGGGCGTCCCGGCCCGAGCAGCTCGACGAGAACCTCGCCGCGCTCGACGGGCCCGAGTTCACCGCGGAGGAGCTCGCCCGCATCGACGAGCTGTCCGGGGGGATCGACGTGAACCTCTGGGCCATCTCCTCGGATCTGTGACCCGGTCATGAGCCTCGCCTCGGCCGCCGGATCCGTGCACGTGCGCGCGCCGGGGAAGATCAACGTCTACTTGGGGGTCGGCGGCCGCCACGACGACGGCTACCACGCCCTCGCGACGGTGTTCCAGGCGGTGTCGCTGTACGAAGACGTGATCGCGCGGCCGGCGGACGACTTCTCGATCACGGTGTCCGGGGTCGAGGACGACGGCTCCGTGCCGCTCGACGACCGCAACCTGGCGATGCGTGCGGCGAAGCTGCTCGCCACGGCCACCGAGCACACCGGCGGGGTGGCGCTTGAGGTGCGCAAGAGCGTTCCGGTCGCTGGCGGCATGGGGGGCGGATCGGCCGACGCCGCCGCGGCCCTGGTCGCGTGCGATGCGCTGTGGGGGACCGGTCTGTCGCCCGCGCGTCTGCACGACCTGGCGGCGCGGCTCGGCGCCGACGTCCCGTTCGCCCTGCACGGCGGCACGGCGGTGGGCACGGGGCGCGGTGATCAGCTGAACCCCGCGCTCGCGCGTGGCCGCTTCGACTGGCTGCTGGTGACGAGCGAGCAGGGCCTGTCGACGCCGGTGGTGTACGAGCGGCTCGACCTGCTGCGCGAGGAGGAGGGTGCGCTCGCCGATGACCCGCCGCTGTCGCTCGACGTGCCGATCCCGGTGCTCCAGGCGCTGCGCACCGGAGACCCGCGCCAGCTCGCCGATGCCTTGCACAACGACCTGCAGGCGGCGGCGCTGCGCGAGCGGCCCGACCTGGGTGACACGATCGACCGCGGGATCGCGGCGGGTGCCCTGCACGGGATCGTCTCGGGCTCCGGTCCCACGGTCGCGCTGCTCTGCCCCGATCCCGAGACCGCGCAGGACGTGCAGACCCGGCTGCGGGACGAGGGGCTGGACCCGCTGCACGTGCACGGGCCGGTGCCCGGCGCCCGCATCCTCGGCTGAGGTCTCCCGCCGCGATGTCCTCCGGCCCACCGGCCCGTGACGCCTTCGGGATGCACGGCGCGGTCGTGGCAGACATAATGAAGTGACGATGTGACCGTGCACACGCGAGGAGGCAGTGATGTCCACGTCCTCCGAGCGTGCCCGCCTGCCGAGCATCCGCGATGTCGCCCGGCTCGCGGGGGTGTCGCATCAGACGGTGTCCCGCGTGCTGAACGATCACCCCAGCATCCGGCCGGAGACCAAGGCGAAGGTGCTCGACGCGATCGCCGTGCTGGACTACCGGCCGAACCTCGCGGCGCGCGCGCTGGTGACGAGCAAGTCGAACATGCTGGGCATCCTGTCCGCCACGATCGGCGAGTTCGGCCCCACCTCGTCCATCGCCGGGATCGAGGATGCGGCGCGCGAGGAGGGCTACTCGGTCTCCACGCTCAACCTCCCCTCGACCACGCCGGAGGCCATCGGCAACGCGGTGCGCCAGCTCGAGCGGGAGCAGGTCGACGGGATCGTGGTGCTCGCGCCACAGGTGCGCGTGTTCCATGTCTTGCGCGGCATGTCCGGCGCGATGCCCTTCGTCACTCTGCAGACGGCGTCGGGCTCGGACGGCGTGAGCCTGTCGGCCGATCAGGTCGCCGGTGCCAAAGCCGCGACGGAGCACCTCATCTCGCTCGGGCACAGCGACATCCTGCACCTGGCCGGACCGCAGGACTGGATCGAGGCGGAGTCGCGCATGCGGGGCTACCTCGACGCGCTGCGCGATGCCGATCTGCCCACGTTCCCGCCCATCCGCGGGGATTGGACGGCGGACTTCGGCTACTTCGCGGGCAAGGAGCTGTCGCACCGCCGCGACTTCACGGCGGTGTTCGCGGCGAACGACCTGATGGCGATCGGACTGCTGCACGGCTTCCGCGACGCGGGGGTGCGGGTGCCGCATGACGTGAGCGTGATCGGCTTCGACGACATCCCGGTCGCGGCCCACGTGGCACCGACGCTGAGCACCGTGCACCAGGACTTCCCGGAGCTGGGCCGCCGCGCGGTGCGCATCCTGCTGGCGCAGATCCGCGGTGAGGATCCGCCCGCGTTCGGGGCGCTGCAGACGCTGCTGCGGGCTCGCGAGTCGGCCGCCGCCCGCTGAGCCGATCCGGCGCGCTCGGGGCATTCGATTCCCGCGGGCCGCGCCCCTCCACGGATCGAATCCTTTCGATCCGCCGCGCCGCCGGGATGCCCGTGTTCCTGCGGATCGCGGGGAGATCACGGTCGCGACACGGAATGCCCGCGCCGACTTGACACCGCTCCCGCGGGAGACGACGATGTATCGATGTGAACGGTCACATCGAAGGTGACCGCACGTCGCGAGGAAGATCCGTGAGCACCACTGCAACGTTGCCGACCGTGTCAGGCCCGATCCTGGAGATGCGCAGCATCACCAAGGAGTTCCCGGGGGTCAAGGCGCTCGCCGACGTCTCGATCACCGTCCGCGCCGGCGAGATCCACGCGATCTGCGGCGAGAACGGCGCCGGGAAGTCGACGCTGATGAAGGTCCTCTCCGGGGTGTACCCGTACGGCAGCTACGACGGGGAGATCCTGCTGTACGGCGAGGAGCAGCGCTTCAAGGACATCGCCGCGAGCGAGCAGGCGGGCATCGTCATCATCCACCAGGAGCTGGCGCTCATCCCCGAGCTGTCCGTCACCGAGAACATCTTCCTCGGCAACGAGATCCGCCGCTTCGGCCGCATCGACTGGCAGGCGCAGAAGGAGCGCACGATCGAGCTGCTCGCCCGCGTCGGGCTGAGCGAAGACCCCGACGTGCCGATCAAGACCCTCGGCGTCGGCAAGCAGCAGCTCATCGAGATCGCCAAGGCCCTCAACAAGGACGTCAAGCTCCTGATCCTCGACGAGCCGACCGCGGCCCTGAACGAGAACGACTCCCAGCACCTGCTCGACCTGATCCTGGGGCTCAAGGCCAAGGGCATCGCGTCGATCATGATCAGCCACAAGCTCAACGAGATCGAGCAGATCGCCGACGAGATCACGATCATCCGCGACGGCCGCACGGTCGAGACGCTCGACATCTCCCGCGGCGAGATCAACGAGGACCGCATCATCCGCGGCATGGTCGGCCGGTCGCTGGAGAGCCGCTACCCCGACCGCACGCCCGAGATCGGCGAGGTGTTCTTCGAGGTCAGGGACTGGTGGGTGCAGCACCCGACGGTGCCGGAGCGCATGGTCGTGAAGGGCTCGAACCTGAACGTGCGGCGCGGCGAGGTCGTCGGCATCGCCGGGCTCATGGGCGCGGGGCGCACCGAGCTCGCCATGAGCATCTTCGGTCGCTCCTACGGCACCTACCTCTCCGGCACGCTCGTGAAGGACGGGCAGGAGATCGAACTGCCCGATGTCGCTGCGGCCATCAAGCACGGCCTCGCCTACGTGAGCGAGGACCGCAAGGTGCTGGGGCTCAACCTGCTCGACACCATCAAGCGGTCGATCGTGGCGGCGAAGCTGTCGAAGATCGCGCACAACGGGGTGGTCGACGCGCGCGAGGAGTTCGCGGTCGCCGAACGCTACCGCAAGGCGCTGCGCATCAAGACCCCCTCGGTGGAGGAGGGCGTCGGCAAGCTGTCGGGCGGCAACCAGCAGAAGGTCGTCCTCGCGAAGTGGATGTTCACCGACCCCGACCTGCTGATCCTCGACGAGCCGACCCGCGGCATCGACGTCGGCGCGAAGTACGAGATCTACGCGATCATCAACGAGCTCGCCGCCCAGGGCAAGGGCGTGATCGTGATCTCCAGCGAGCTGCCCGAGCTTCTCGGCATCTCCGACCGCATCTACACCGTGTTCGAAGGCCGGGTCACCGACTGCATCCCGGCCGACCAGGCGACCCCCGAGGACCTCATGCGCAGCATGACCTCCGCGACCCAGAAAGCATCCGCATGACCACCGACTCGACCACCGCGAAGCGCGGCTTCCACTTCAAGGACATCACGAAGATGTTCGGCGGCGGCGGCACCTCCACGCTGCGCCAGTTCGGCATCCTCGGCAGCCTCGTCGTCATCCTCGTCGTCTTCCAGGTGCTGACGTGGATCGTGAAGGGCACCGGACTCACGCTGTCGTCCGGGAACCTCATCAACGTCGTCAACCAGTACTCGTACATCCTGATCCTGGCGATCGGCATGGTGATGGTCATCATCATGGGGCACATCGACCTCTCGGTCGGCTCGGTCGCCGCGTTCACGGGCATCGTGGTGGCGAAGGCGATGCAGGACTGGAACCTTCCCTGGCCGCTCGGCATCCTGCTGGGACTGGGGGTCGGTGTGCTCGTGGGAGCCTGGCAGGGCTTCTGGGTCGCCTATGTGGGAGTGCCGGCGTTCATCGTGACCCTGGCCGGCATGCTGTTCTTCCGCGGGGCGAACCAGTGGGTCGGCGACTCGCAGTCCGTGCCCGTACCGGAGGGCTTCAAGATCATCGGCGCGGGGTACCTGCCGGAGATCGCGCTGCCGCTGCCGTTCAACATCCCGACCATGCTGCTGGCGCTCGCCGGCGTGGCGTGGATCGTGTTCTGGGAGATCCGTACGCGTCGCGTGCAGCGCAAGATGGGCTCCGACATGGCGCCGCTGTGGGTCAGCGTCACCAAGGTCGTGCTGATCTCGGCGGTCATCCTCATCGCGGGCTGGCTGTTCGCCACCGGCCGTGAGGGGACCAGCTTCCCGATCTCGGGCGTCATCCTGCTCGCCCTGGTCATCCTGTACTCGTTCATCACGAACAACACCGTGTTCGGCCGGCACATCTACGCGGTCGGCGGCAACCGGCAGGCGGCGCGCCTGTCGGGCGTGAAGGACCGCTGGGTCGACTTCTTCGTGATGATGAACATGTCGGTCCTGGCCTCGCTCGCCGGCATGATCTACGTCGCGAGGGCGACCGCGTCCGGTCCCCAGGACGGCAACGGCTGGGAGCTCGACGCGATCGCCTCGGTCTTCATCGGCGGTGCGGCCGTCTCGGGCGGCATCGGCACCGTGATCGGGTCGATCATCGGTGGTCTCGTGATGGCGTTCCTCAACAACGGCCTCGCCCTGCTCGGCGCCGGCGCCGACGTCGTGTCGATGATCAAGGGCCTCGTGCTGCTGTTCGCGGTCGGCATCGACGTGTGGAACAAGCAGCAGGGACGCCCCTCGATCACCGGCTTCCTCACGCGTCGCTTCGGCCGCAAGCAGGACCCGGCCACCGACACCTTCGATCCGACGAAGACGAACTACCCCACCAGCCAGAAGTACGAAGCCCCCGCCGTCGAGGAGACGCGCGGAAAGTAAGGGCCGCGTCGCGCAGCGCACGCGCGACGAGACCTGCACACACCAGAGAAAGAGATCACATGAAGAAGATTCTTCTGTCGGCGACAGCGCTTGTCGTCGCGGGCGCATTCGCCCTCACCGGCTGCTCCTCGGAGCGCGGCGGTGACACGGGATCGGGTTCCGGCGATGAGGCCACGAAGGGCTTCGCCGCCGACGCCACGATCGGTGTCGCCCTCCCGGACAAGACCTCGGAGAACTGGGTCCTGGCCGGTGACCTGTTCAAGACCGGTCTCGAGAAGGCGGGATTCAAGGCCGACGTGCAGTACGCGCCGGCCAGCAACACGGTCGCCGAGCAGCAGAACCAGATCCAGGCGCTCGTCACGGGTGGTGCCAAGGTCATCATCATCGGCGCGAAGGACGGCAAGCAGCTCACGACCCAGGTCGAGGCCGCGCGCGACGCCGGTGTCGCCGTCATCGCGTACGACCGCCTGATTGAGAACACCGACGCGGTGGACTACTACGTCGCGTTCGACAACTTCGAGGTCGGCAAGCTCCAGGGCCAGGCGCTCCTCGACGGTCTCGCCGAGCGCGCGGGCCACGAGGCGCCGTACAACATCGAGCTGTTCTCGGGTTCGCCGGACGACGCCAACTCCGCCGTGTTCTTCAACGGCGCGATGGAGGTGCTGCAGCCGAAGATCGACGACGGCACGCTGAACGTCGTCTCCGGGCAGACCGAGATCTCTCAGACGGCGACCGAGGGCTGGAAGCCGGAGAACGCCCAGCGCCGCATGGACTCGATCCTCACGTCCAGCTACGGCTCGGAGACGCTCGACGGCGTCCTGTCCCCGAACGACACGCTCGCGCGCGCCATCATCACCTCGGCGCAGCAGGCCGGCAAGCCCGTCCCGGTCGTCACGGGTCAGGACTCCGAGGTCGAGTCGGTGAAGTCGATCATGGAGGGCGTCCAGTACTCCACGATCAACAAGGACACCACGCTGCTCGTGGAGCAGGCCATCAAGATGGTCGGCCAGCTGCAGAAGGGCGAGGAGGTCGACGTCAACGACACCGACCAGTACGACAACGGCAAGAAGGTCGTTCCGGCCTACCTGCTCCCGCCGGTCATCGTGACCAAGGAGAACGCGGCCGAGGCGTACGCCAACGTGCCGAGCCTCCTCGAGATCGTGAAGTCGTACCAGTAACACGATCCGCACCGCGCACGAGCCGTCCGTCCCTTCCGGGGCGGGCGGCTCGTCCGCATGGGGGCCCGTGTCTGTACGGCGCCCGCGTCACGGGGCTGTGTCGGTCGCGGCGCCCGTGACGCCAGCGCACCGGCGCCGATCACGAGGTCGCGTCACGAGGTGCGCGTCATGGAGGCGCGGGTGAGGAGCAGGAGGGTGAGGGCGATCCCGGTGAGGGCGACCGCGACCCAGACCGGTCCGAGAGGTCCGGTGCCGGTCGCCAGTGCCGCGGCTCCGAGCACGGGGCCCGCGGCCGCTCCGACGTTCAGGGCTGCGGTCGCGGCGGAGCCGGCCATGGTCGGTGCCGCGGTCGCGGCGTACAGCACCCGTGTGACCAGGGTGCTGCCCACCCCGAACGACAGCACCCCCAGCACGAGCACGCCGGCGAGCAGAGCCGCGGGGTGGATCGCGAGGAGCGCGAACGCCGTCCAGCCGGCGAGCAGCAGCGGTCCGCCGATGCCGACCACCAGCCCGGGGTGCCGGTCGGAGAGTCGCCCAGCGACGGTCACACCGACGAACGACCCGACGCCGAACAGCACCAGGACGATCGCCACCCATCCCTCGGCCAGGTGCGCGGTCTCGGTCACGATCGGCGCGAGGAACGTGAAGGCGGCGAACGTGCCGCCGTTGATCAGCGCCGCGAGCGCCAGAGCGATGGCGACCGGTCGGGTGCCGAAGACGCGCAGCTCGGCACGCAGGGTCGGCGCGGCCGCGGGCGCGGGCGCGGGTGTGGGCGCTGGTGTGGGTGTGGGTGTGGGTGTGGGCGCGGGCGCGGGTGTGGGTGTGGACTCTGGCCGGTATGGAGCGATCACGCGCGCGGGGACGCCGCGGACGATCCCGAGGAGGGCGGGCACGCAGAGCAGCGCGACTGCCCAGAAGGTGGCGCGCCACCCCCAGGCCGCGCCCAGCACGGTGCCCGCGGGAACGCCCGCGACCGTGGCGACGGTGGTGCCGGCCAGGAGCACCGAGACCGCGCGCCCGGTCTGGCCGGGCGGCACCAGCGACGTCGCGGTGCGCAGGGCGACGGCGAGGAAGCCGGCGTTGGCGATCGCGCTCACCACTCGCGTGAGGAGCAGGATCTCGAACGATGTGGTGAGGGCGCCGAGCACGTGGCACGCGCCGAACGCGAGCAGGCACAGGAGCAGGGTGAGGCGAGGCGGCCGTCCGCGCGCGAAGGCCGCCATCACCGGGGCGCCCACGACCATTCCGATCGCGAAGGCGGAGGTGAGCAATCCCGCTGATCCGACGGGGATGGCGAGGTCGTCGGCGATCGCGGGGAGGAGCCCGGCGAGCATGAATTCGGACGTGCCCATGACGAACACCGTCAGGGCGAGGGAGTAGAGGGCAAGAGGCATCGAGGACTCCGAGGTGAGAGAGCAGAAGAGGTCTTCTGGTCACCACGGCCAGCCCGGTGCGACGGGTGCGACGGGGGAGCGCCCGCCCGGGGGCGGATGCGACGAGTCAGCGAGTGTCGGGGCTGGCGGTGCGACCGGCAGCCCCCGACCTGTCTGATTCGGGGCTCGACATGCTTCCACTCTAGGGGGAGGCGCACCGCAGACTCCTGCCGCGCTCGCCGCACCCACCGCGCTCGCCGCACCTGCCGCGCTCGCCGCACTCGCTGCACCCACCGCTCGCCGCACCTGCCGCACTCGCTGCACCCACCGCTC